>JACPGF010000059.1 GCA_016182615.1 Ignavibacteriales bacterium | reverse complement strand
TACGAGTTTCCTCACACGCCCCTCAAACGTGCGCGTCTACCAATTTCGCCACTTCCGCAGAAAACTTTAGATGACAAAATTACGATTTATTGCAATTATTTACAAGGCATACCCGAATTTTTATTTTTTTATTTGAGCAGCGCGATTTGCAGCTGCCCCCTTCTCCTTACGAAGGAGAAGGGCTGGGGATCACCCCTGCTCCTCTCCTAATACAGGAGAGGGTATGAAACCGCTTTTATACTATTTTAGAACCATCATCTTTTTCACTTCTGAAAAACCCCCAACAGTAATCCGGTAAAAATAGACACCGCTGCTGAAAGATGATGCGTTAAAATCAATTTCGTGAATACCGGCTTGTTGAAATGAATCAACAAGGGTCACCATTTCCCTGCCAAGTAAATCGTGCACCTTTATGGTCACTTTGGCGCTGTACGGAAATGAATACCGCACCCTTGTAACCGGGTTAAACGGGTTAGGATAGTTTTGCTCCAAACCATAGGTTAACACTAACCCCGTGTTCGGGTCAATGGCAATAGGAGAATCAAAAAATTGTACAAATTTCTGCATTAGTTGTGTCCGCTGTGCCGCTGTATAGATTGCTTCGAACGGGTATCCCATTACAATTAACCTGCCGGGTTTTGTTCCAGCGGTAAACAATCCCTGAAAATAAACCGCGGCACCGCCAGTGGCTGTATCAACATTTTGATAAGACATGAAAAGTTTACCACCATTAATACCTTTTATCACATCAGGGTATTTTACATCGATAGTGCCGTGTGTTCCGTTGTCAAACAAAATCCCGGGTATTGAACCGAATGGCGGAGCATAAGATGAGGCCTGATAAACAGAACCGGCAACCCCATTCGGGGCATCGGCTACATATTGCATTTTTAAGAAATTATAGCAAAAGTCTTTGTCTGCCGCCGCACCTTTTGTATCAAGATCCCATGCAATCTCCGCACCGGTTGCCAAAAGATTGCCACCCTGTTTTAAATATGACTTAACTTTTTCTTGTTCAGCCGTCGAGAATGTTTCATCGACAGTACTTTCCTCTCCAAGAATATAGGCAACTGATTTGTAAGTTGAAAGGTTAATCAGCCCCGCGAGTACTGCATCATTTGTACAGCTTGCAACTATTTTATTTTGCTGCTTAAATTCAGGGGCTATATTACGGATGAAATTGTACGTGTTGGTTGTTGTAATCCGGTCAAATCCGTTTACAACTAATACATCCGGAGCTTTTGCAGAAGGCATTCCGGCAAGAGCTTCACTTATTACCGATGAACCGAAATTGTTAACTGCCTTAATTTTTATAAAATATAGTTTCTCCTTTTCTAAGCCGGTTAAAACAGGGTTATCTACTGCCACAACAAGAGAATCATTATACGCGATGCCATCATTACTTAAATAAGCCTTGTAATTAATTAAAGAACTATCTCTTTTAATAACCAATTGCAGGGAAGTAGAATCAATTGGTATAAATCCAAAACTTTTTGGTTGTACCGGTAATGTTGAATCTTTTAAATACGACGGTTGAGCCATTAATGCCGATTCATTACTGAGGACTTTGTACAGAGTTGTGCTTGTTAGTATTTGCTTAACGGTAGCAATATTCCCATCGAGCATAAGTTCGCTGTTTATGTACCGTATGCCATGGCTATAATCCACGTATGCATTTGCATGGATGTTAGTTACCGGTTGAATTGGTAAACCTGATAGTTGATGCCATCCATAAATAACCACATGATCCGGTCTTGTTGGGTCTGTGATGAGATTACTGAGAATAACATCTTTCTTTGTACCACCGATTAAAGTACCCAGCGGTTTACCCGAAGCTATCCTCTGTTGTTCAATAGCTGTGTTGTGCTCTACAAATTTTACGACCTGCTCGTTCTGATTACCAACCGGGGCATACGTTACCGGTGCTAGTTTCAACTCAGCTTTGGCATAAATATCATCTACTAGTTTAGCCGTTGGCATCACGGCTCCATAAAGATTGGCAATTCGTTGTGCCGTAATTGGTCCCATGGGAATACGGCAAAAATCTTCGTTGGATCCGATGCAAACATAATCCGGTGAAACTTCATACTCGACAGTATGATTTGTCCCGTTCACATCGGCAAAGGTGGATGTCAGTTTTTTTAGTGTGCGCATAAAATCCGGCACGTTTCCTGCAGCCAACTCGGTATAGATGGCACTTTCCCTCGCGGTAAAAGTCATGGAGTTGACATACTGCATAAATTGTGAACCTGTTTTCGCACCTGCCTGCCGTGGAGGGATTTGCAAGGGAGTTGGCAGCACCGATTGGATATAGGCAGTGTATGCCCTGGCGCCATAGTACGTGTATCCTATTCCTTCCAGAGGGGTTCCTGAAAGCATACCTTGTATATAGCCGTTCTTTTCGACCTGCACCGTATGCAGAATTTGACGGAGAGGATTTTGTTTTAACAAAAAACAGATTCTTCTATTGAGCCCTAAATACGTAATAAAAACCGAATCAGTGGTTGTTGTTATCGTGAAATAATTAGACAGGTATGCAGCCATCAGTTTACTGCGGTACCAAGTACCTCCTGTTGGGCTTACTATTGGCTGGCCGTTGTACAACGCTATACTATCATTGTATGCAATAACACAAAGATAATTATTAGGAGATGCGGCTACCCAGTTTTTTATTTTAGGACCATAATTCGTGTCATCGTAATTATAATCGCTGTCAAGGAATGCAATCCGCTCAATTGTATTCGGGATGGTGGTAACAGCGTTCATGTATCCGAAAGTAAAACTGCCGCCGCCGCTATGGCCGGTAAGAGTTACCGATGGATTAAACTGTGCGAATATATGCTGCATTGAATCAACAATGGTTTTTATTAGTGCCGCATTGTTCGCGTATTTCGTCCGCCAGCTTGGCCAACTCAACTGTTTTGATTCGAGATAAACCGTTACCATATTCCGGTCGGTTATTTTTTCGCGTAAGAACCGCGTCTGTGCACCGATATGCTGAATATCGAAATGCCAGTCATCGCCTGTTTTCAACACTTTCCCTATCGTCTGCTCTATCGTATTACCGTTAGGTAAAGCAAACAAGGAAACACTTGTTGGAAGCGCGGGATTAAATTTTTCAGGTGCAGGGGCATTAATAACAATACGTACTTCCGGATCGAAGTTTATCGTTTTCACCTGCTCGCGGAAGTATTGACTGACAAAAAAACCGTTCAGATAATATGGTGTTGTTTGTGCTAAACCGGCAATGGGGAAATAAAAGAAAACAAGAACCCGTAAAAATTTCATACAGAACTCTTTTATATTTTAGTGAAATCAAATTTACGGAAATATTCCGACAAGTGTGTATGCTGGTATAGTTTTGATAAATGCACTTGGATATTTATCCAACTGCTATTGCTATTGTAATTACATTGGACAGTTCGGGTTAAAGCGCAGGGGATTCATGTATGTTTCTTGATCAAGCGGTAAAAATGTTGAACAAGAACTTGTAGCTCCATATAGTTTTGTGTAACTACTCAGCTTATGAAAATAAAACAGAGTTTATGTGTTTAGCAAAAAAAGCAGCTTATGAATTACAGCAAAATTTTTATTGCCTAACTTCAGACTTCAGAGGCTTAAATGACCAACAAACACTAGGCTTTAGCCATTAAATTTTGCTTCAAAATTTCAAATCAATTTTCAGTTTCTAAAGCCTGTAGTCAGGTGAGTTGTTATTCCTCAGACTAAAGTCTGAGGTTAGTCAATAAAAACTTCGCTAAACTTCTTAAGTGCCTTTTTTTGTTAAATGTCTAAACTTAACTTTATTTTGCATAACCCGGGTAACCAAGTTCTACTGTTATATCCGGTGTTATTTTATATGCTCCCCAATTTTTTTTAATAATTCTTCCATCGAAAACGGTTTTGCGATATAACCATCACAACCTGCGTTAAAAGCATTTTCCCTGTCAGAATCAAATGCGTGAGCTGTTTCCGCTATAACGGGTATATTTGCATATTTAGGCGAAGCTTTTAGTTGTTTCACAATTTCCAATCCGTTTTCAGTACCTTTAAGGGAGATATCCATCAGGATAAGATCAACGTTATTGTTCTCAAGTATTTCAAGCAGTCCTTTATGTGAATCGGTGATTAACGTGTTGTACTCACGGTTGATAAAGTGATGAATTAAATTCTGATTGATTGGATCATCTTCAACAATAACAACTACGCGGGTTTTATGTTTTTCCGGTTCAAATTCTTTTATCTTATTATTCATTTGAACGGTTTCATCAGCATCAATTAGCCTGTTTTCTCCAAAATTAATGGTGAATACACTACCTGCACCTTTTTTACTTTTTACAGTAATAACAGCTTTGTGTTCATCAAGTATCTTTTTTGTTAATGCCAAGCCGAGGCCGACACCTTCATACGCCCGGCTGTAGCCCACATACTCTTGCCCATAAGGTTCAAAAATATGGTTTAGATACTCTTCATCAATTCCTATTCCACTATCACTTACAATGAGGAGGATTTCATCATTTTCACTTTTTTTCAGCTCAAGTTTAACAAATCCTTCTTCCGTGTACTTTATTGCATTATCAATGATATTTGATATAGCCTGTGTAATTGAGAACTGATCGGCTGATACAAGAGCTTGGCCACACGAGTTAGTGAATGAAAGGAAAAGAGAATTAGCTTTTGCGGCAGCTTCATATTCTTCCAGAAAATTTTTACAAACTACTTCGAGATCGACCGACTTAAAATGCATAGAAAACTCACCTACCTGAAACCGTGAATAATTTAATATCATATCAACGGTTCTAATCAGCCTTTTGCTCGATTTATCAATCGACAAGAAATAGATTTCTTCCTCTTCCGGGACGCTGGAGGCATAGAGCTGTTTGATAATACTAACCATACCCAATAAACCATTGAGCGGTGTTCTTATTTCATGTGAAATGTTAGCAATAAAGGCATCTTTTAATTTATTCGATTGTTCAGCCAATTCTTTTGCCTTAATCAATTCATCTATCATTTTTTTCTTCTCGGTAATATCCTCCTTAATTGCAACAAAATTGCTAATCACTCCTCCTTGATTCATTATGGGAGTTATAAGAACTTTTTCCCAGAATAATTCGCCGTTTTTCTTCTTGTTGTGCAGTTCTCCTTCCCAGGTTTTACCTGCGAGAATAGTGTCCCACATGTTTCTATAAAATTCTCGCGGCTGCTCTCCGGATTTAAGAATTCTAGAATTCTGGTTTTTTGCCTCTTCTAAACTATATCCGGTAATCGTGCAGAATTTTGGATTAACATATTCTATCGTTCCTTCAATATCGGTAATAATAATACTAACCGGGCTCTGTACAACTGTGCGTGATAATTTCCTCAGTTCCATTTCTGCTGTTTTGCGCTCAGTAATATCTCTCGAAATTGCCAAGATACTCAATGGAGTGCCGTTCTCATCTCTAACAAAGGATACGGTTCCTTCAACCCATATTATTCTTCCATCTTTACAAATTTGTTCCGTTGTGATAATCCGGCTTCTTTTAGGGTCTGTCTTATTATGTTTTTCCCATTCAAGTTCTTCAGATAATATCTGTTGCATTGATAACCACGATTTTTCGGAAACAATTTTTTGCAGGCCAATTCCCATCAATTCTTCAGGAGTATAGCCGAGCAATTTTCTTACCGAGGGGCTGATGTACGTGTACTGCAAATTCAAATCAAAAGAAGCTATTGTATCCGCGGTATTATTGGCTATCAGCCGGTAACGTTCTTCACTTTTCTTTAGCGATTCTTCTATCCTGAGGCGTTCAGTAATATCTCTTACGGTTCTCAGAACAAAATCCACATTGTCAATTTTTACAATACTACTGATGATTTCAGCAGCAAATTCACTCCCATCTTTGCACCTCAATTGAACCTGTAATGGCATTCCTAACTTTGTAATGCTATTTTCAGCAAAGGAGGCTGCCGGCTGAATTCGAGATTTAATATCGCACACAGACATTTTAAGCAATTCAGTTTCGGAGTATCCCGTCATTTTACAAAATGCCGGATTGATGAAAACAAAGTTTCCTTCACTATCGGCCAATGAAATTCCTTCAGTGGCCTGATTTGCAATTGCATTAATTTTCCGTTCATTCTCCTCCACTTTGGCTTTGGCAGTTAAAAGAGCTTTTTCAGACAGTTTTCGCTCAGTGATGTCTTGAATCATACCAAACCAACGGCTAAGTTTACCGGATATTTCCCTGGTTAGATCAACTTCGGTGTGTACAAACCGAACCTCACCGGTTGGTAGAACTAACCGGTAATCTACATTGTAATGCAGCTTACATTGTTGTATTTCTGTTGTTGTCTCAGACACTTTCAACCGGTCAGCAGGGTGAATCATTTTTAGCCACAACTTATGCAATTGAATCGGGTTCTGTATGTTTTCACCCTGTTCCAACCCTAAAATACGAAGGGTTTCGTCAGAAAGGATAACCCGGTTATTCTCGAAATCGCGATCCCAATAGCCGACATGAGCAACTCGTTGAGCTTCTTCTAATCTAGCCTCTTTTTCCTGCAAATTGCGCAATGTTAGCAAACTGGTAAGAGCATCGGCAAGCCTTCTGCCGATTTCTTTGAAAAGCCGTTCTTCATCATGTGTCCAGTCACGCGCGTATGAACACTGTTGAACCCCGAACTGCCAAGGTTGACTAACCTTGAGATGAAATGCCATTGCCATAAAACTTTGTATGTTGAAACGTTTAGCTGTATTAGCCGGTAATGGAAGCCCTGTTGACTGACCGAATTTAACCGGCCCGTCTGTTTCCAAAAGGATGCGAAAAGTTTCCGCTCCCTCCTTTTCCATCGGAATTCCAACACCCAACGAAAGCACACCCGGAAATTCTGGTTTGGTACTCTCCATTGGCACTTTCCATTGTGCTGCATCCGGGTCGCAGGGAAAAAGAAGATATGCTCGATCGCAGTTAAATATATTCGCGGTTCACTTGATTCATACTCTCGAAAAAATATAGATTTGCCAAGTGCTCCTGTTCAGCTATCATCTGTTTTTGTTCAAGAATCTTTTTTTCCGCCCTGCTTTTAGCTTCACCTAATTCGCGTTCAATGGCTGGTAAAAGACGGCGGAGGTTATCTTTCATTAAATAATCCTGAGCACCTGTTTTCATTGCCTCAACTGCAATATCCTCACCGATTGTTCCCGATATAATAATTAAAGGCAGGTCAATACCGGATTTTTTTAATACCTTTATTGCTTCCAAACCAGTAAACCGCGGCATTTTGTAATCGGACAGTATTATATCCCACGTTTTTTCCATCAATGCTTTTTTCATTAATTCGGCAGTTTCAACACGCTCGTACTCAACATCATATCCGCCTCTTTTAATTTGATGCAGCACTAAAAGAGCATCATCTTCAGAATCTTCAACCATTAAAATTCGCAACACTTTTACCATTTTATAATCCTTTAGTTGGAGGTATTTCATTGAGTAATAACCAGTACAAACCTAAATGGCTGACGGCCTCGGCAAATTGATTAAAGTCCACAGGTTTTCGTACGTAACTATTTACGCCTAAACTATACCCGTTAATAATATCCTGCTCTTGTTTAGATGAAGTGAGTATTACCACCGGCAGAAATTTTGTCCGTTCGTCAGAGCGGATTTGTTTTAATACATCAAGCCCGTCAATCTTAGGGAGCTTGAGATCAAGAAGTATAACCGTTGGCATATTTGTCAGGTCACGACCGGAAAACTTCCCGGTGCCAAAAAGGAAATCCAACGCTTCGGCTCCGTCGTACACCACCACAACTTCATTTTTAATATTGTTCTTTTTCAGTGCATGAAGTGTCAGTTCAACATCATCAGGGTTATCCTCTACCAGTAAAATAGTTTTGTTTACCATGGTTATTATCCTTTATTAATTGTAAAGTAAAATGTTGCGCCTTTTTCAACTTCTGCCTTGGCCCATACTTCGCCGTTATGCCGATGAATTATTCTCTGCACTGTTGCCAAACCGATGCCCGTACCCGAAAACTCATTCGAAGCATGCAGGCGTTGAAAAGCACCAAAGAGTTTTTGCGCGTAATCCATACAAAAACCGGCACCGTCATCGCGAACGTAAAATACCTGAACATTATTTTGATACTGCAAGCCAATTTCAATATGTGCTGTCTGATGTTTTGATGTAAACTTCCACGCGTTCCCGATAAGGTTTTCTAAAACAATCCGCATCAGGTGGTCATCTCCCCTTGCTTTAATCTCTTCTTGTATTACAAACTCCACTGTTCGTTCCGGCTGTATTTCATGAAGATGAGCTGCGATCTCCCGCGAAATTTGGCTCAAGTTAATTTCCTGAAGCCTCATATCAACGCGGCTAACCCTCGAAAGGTTTAGCATGTCATCTATAAGCTGGGCCATACGTTGCGCGGCGGACCGGACACGTTGCAGGTAGTTTTTCCCCTGTTCATCTAACTTTTCATAGTAATCTTCAAGCAAGACCTGGCTAAACCCGTCAATACTCCGTAGAGGAGCACGCAAATCATGCGAAACTGAATAAGCAAAGGTTTCAAGTTCTTTGTTCATTTTTTCTAACTGAGCGGTCCTGTCAGCAACCCGTTTTTCAAGTTCTATATTGAGCTGGCGGATTTCTTCTTCTGCCTGCCTTCGTTCAGTGATATCCTGTGCAAGTACCGCAACGCCAAGTATCTCCTCATTCTCAGTTTTAATAGGGCTATGCGAAACTTGAAAATAGTGCCGTGTCCGGAGTTCCTCTCCTGAATAGGCTTCTTCTACAATCTGCTTGCCTGACAATGCAAGATCGAGGTTGCGCTTTGATTTTTCCATATCCTCGTTCACAGTCATATATTCAAACAGACTATGCCCATGCTTAATATCGACACCATATATCATTTTCATGATGTCAGCATGCCTATTGTTGAAACTGGTATAACGGTATTGCTTGTCAACAGAAAAGACAATTGCATTAACGCTGTTAATGATACCGGACAACGTTGAATACTGTTTCCTCAATTTATCCTCGGCCGCTTTTCTTTTAATCAACTCCTTTTTAAGAGTAATCATCCAAACACCAGCGATAAGGATCAAGAAAAGTAAAGAAGGTATGGCTATTTTGTAAACCATTTGTGTAATCTGCTCACGGGTATGGAACACCACTTCCTTTGGTTGCCATTTCCCAATGATTTTCTGGTAAGTGCCGTTATCTTTTATAAGATGCATCGCATTGTTGATAGCATTCAACATCTCAGTGTTTCCCTTTTTTACTGCAAATGATGAGTACGAATATGCGATAGGTTCACCGGTTACTTTTATATTCCGGATTTTATTTTCAGCAATTATATACGACCCAACCCGGTAATCTACTACAACTGCATCCAGCTTGCCTTCATTTAACAGATTGAACCCATCAAGGAAATTGGGAATGATTGTCAAGGGAATATGTGGATTCTTTTCTAAAAGCTGCCGGGGTAAACCGCCTGCTTCAACACCTATGCGCAAGCCGCGAAGGCTTGATATGCCTGTTATTCCAACTCTATCCGTAAGTACAAAAATTGAGAATTGCGATTCCAATAGTGGATCAGAAAAATCATAAATTTTTTTGCGCTCTTCGGTCTGGTTTATTTGGATTAACGCGTCTGCTTCACCTTGTGCAACAAGCCTTTGAGCTTCCTGCCAATCCATAGCTTTAATTTTAATGGGTTTCTGGATATGCTTTGCAAGGGCGCGTACAATATCCACGGCAACTCCCGAAGGCTTACTGCCTTCAAGATAAACAACCGGTGCAATGTTTTTATTGCCAAGAAAATAAAGCGTATCATTGTTGGATCTCTGAGAAGCAGAAACTGAGGAAATAAAAATACCGGCTAAAAAACCAAACAGCATAAGGTATCGCAATTTGCATATCGACAGGGATTTCTGCCACGCAAAGGTTCTTCTCGAAAATAATGCAGCAGTCCGGCAAAATTTCATACTCATTTTTGCACACCTGTAAGCATGTTTTCGAAGGTGCAAACGATTTGCAGCCGCAGGAATGCAGCAGGATCATTTCGCGTGTGGAGAGCACTGCTCACGGAGGGTGTTTTATAAAAACCACCGGGGATGAAATACTCACCAAGGATAAGCCCGCTCCAAATGCGGTTATACCGGTACCGTATGAATGATGTGAACAAGTGCCCCTTAAATTTACTTTCATCGCTAAAACCAATAACACCGGAAAAGCGGTTCGCGTAAGCAAAGAGAACTTGGTAATTGCTCTGCACCACCATACCGGTAAGCGGTTCGAATTGGAAGCCAAAGTTGAACCGTTTGAGATTGTTCCTATCCCCCGGTCGGTCAAGGTCATTAGGAAAGAGTTCGCTGTATTGCGCCCAACGGCCCCACAATGGATCAAACTGTTGATTACGCGGGCTTTGGGCATCATTACCTGAAAGAACCATATAACCCAGCCATGCTTCACTGTTCATCGGATCCTTAAAGGCGTAAGTGAAGCGGCTGTTAACACCAAAGGCTGAGAGACTGCCCGATTGGGTCGGAAACAACGCGGTGTTTAGGCGGCTGCCAAACTGGTAAGCGCCTTCGGCGTGAAACGTTAAATTATTTCCGGTAGTGTGATCAAAACGGCTGCCAATAGTATAAACATCGCCGTTATCTCCCTTCGATAAAACGGCCTTGTCATGTTTAAAGATAAAGTATGGCTCCATGCGCGTGTGCCTGTTGAGCCTGCAGCTAAAATTAATAATTGCACCTCGTTCATCTTGTTCCATAACTGCTATATGTTTACTGAAAACCGGTGCTAACCTGCTGTTTGAATTGGAAGTCTGGTCAATATAGATCAGGTCAAGCGTGCTGCCAGTATTATTTATGTCAATAGTGGCGCGGACTGCATCGAAATAACTTGTGCGCGGGCCATCGAGGGGAGTTCCATCGAAAACCAGCCAGCCATCCCCAAATACAATATCCTGCCTGCCAACGGTTACGGCAGCCAGTGCCCCGAACCTAAACTTGCCACTGAGGTTATCAAAAACGATTTCCGATTTATCCCATTCAGCCTTGGAAACGGGCATCCAGTAGTGCTTGCCCTCCCAGGTAAAACGCACGTTAAATTCTAATTCACTGCAAGGGCTAAGGGTATTCCATTCCCGGATCCGTAAACGTTCGAAATGATATATATGTCCCGGGGGATCTGCGTCAATCAGGTAAGGGTTTTCGATTGATTCGTGCCGGAAACGAATATCTGTTCCGCATTGAAACCGGCTAACAGCGTTTTGAGCTGAATCGGCCTTTTCAAAAACCGGGGTCATCATGCCGGGCTTATCTTGAGCGTGAGCGCTGCTGAATATGCCCGCATGCAGTACCATTATTAGTAATGCCACCAGATTCTTCCACCCGATCGCATGTAAAACAAATATGTTTTCCAGCGAAACTTTTGGATATTTACTTGTAAACAATGCTGGTTTTGCCAATTCCGTATCCACCTTCATAATTTAAAACTATTGGGAATGGTAAAGTAAAATGTGGCACCTTTTTCAACTTCACCTTCAGCCCATATTTTGCCGCCATGCCGATTAATTATCCGGTGTACCGTTGCCAAACCGACACCAGTTCCTGGAAATTCAGTTATCGCATGAAGTCGTTGAAATGCACCAAAGAGTTTTTGCGAATACTTCATATCGAAGCCTGCACCATCATCGCGTACGAAATACACAGGCGTTTCTTCTTGTTGCTGTATGCCAAATTCAATACGCGCGGTTGGATGTTTCGAGGTAAACTTCCACGCATTTCCGATAAGATTTTCCAAGACTGCCTGCAAAAGCCGGCCGTCTCCCCTTGCTTGAATTCCCTCCTGAATAAAAAACTTCACATCACGACCGGGCTCGGTTTCATTCAGATCACTCGCAATCTCATTAACCATTTCACTTAAATTAATTTGTTGAATAGACAGTTCACTGCGGCTAATCCTTGAAAGGTTTAGCATATCATCTATAAGTTGTGCCATGCGCTGAGAAGCAGATCGAATACGCAGTAAATATTCTTGACCTTGCACTCCAATCTTGTCGTGATATTCTTCAATTAAAACGTGGCTAAAACCGTCAATACCGCGTAAAGGTGCCCGCAAATCGTGCGAAACAGAATAGGCAAAGGATTCAAGTTCCTTGTTTGCAATTTCCAACTGAGCAGTGCGTTCAGCAACCCGCTTTTCTAATTCCAGATTAAGTTTTTTAATCTCTTCTTCAGCATTTTTACGCTCCGTTATATCATTCCAGATGGTAAGCGCGCTAACCACTGTTCCATCTTCATCAAATTCTGGAACAACACGCACATACCAGCAAATTGTTTTTCCACCAAGGGTCCATGATAAATCGATCTTTGAGACAGTACCGGAATTCATTGCAGCCATCAATTTTTCCGTGAAGATAGTTGCCATTGGTGCAAGAGCTGTTGAGAGTTCGGTTGGTGTTTTGCCGAGAACTTCAGCCGCCGAGATGTGATTTACCCTTTCAAACTCAGGGTTTACAAAAATACGCCTGCCATCCCTATCATAACGCACAATTACATCGGGGGAATTCTCCACCACATTACGGAAGGCTTGCTCACTGGCATGGAACCTAAGTTCAGCTTTCTTTCGCTCTGTGATGTCAAAAAGAGTAGCATGGCTCATCAGGAAGTTTCCATCTTTATCTGATACCGCCGTTGCACTGAGAAGCACAGACATGATTACATTATCTCTCCTGATTATTT
>JACPGF010000104.1 GCA_016182615.1 Ignavibacteriales bacterium | reverse complement strand
TACCTGACGGAAGGAAGATACTTCGGCGCGGGTTCTGTGACCCAAGGCATGCTCCTTCTCTTCCGCAAGGTTAAATATTTCTTGCCTCTTTGGCAATAAATATTCTTTGGTTTTAACTATATTTTAAATATACAAGGCATGGCATAGGAAAAAGAAGCAAAAATTGCATTGCAGCTCCAGCGGAGCGGAATCTTTTAAAAAGATATATTTTTAGCATTAATTTAGACAATCCCACCGCAATTTCAGGTGAACTATAATGAGAGAGAAGACCTTGAAATCCATCATAATTTATTTTACTTTTTCCCTTATTAAAGCAAAAGCTGTTATGAGTTCGCCTATTCGTTCAGTCTTACAGTAAGAGCCAGTTTTGTATCCCCTGCCAAATAAAAAACCGTGAGCTTACTATTCCAATATAATGGTCGATTAATTCCATCTAATCCATTCAAGCGTGCTCCGTTCCGGTCGTTCATCATTCTGCACTCATCACTCCTAACTCATCACTCATAATTCCTAATTCCTAACTCATAATTCTTTTTTGCCTTGCCTGCGGCAAATCTATTCAGTATTTTATTTGTTATTATATCTGTACAACAATTAAAAATGCCGTGTCAAGTTTTCGCTGTCTCGTTCTCCTGTTTTTCATAGTACAATCTCAATATTTTGCACAAGTGGCAGCCCAATCAGAGGGTAAGAAAAGCACTGAATATATTAAGGTAGTATCTTCAAGTGAAAAACAGATAATTCTTTCATGCGACTTTAACAATGCATTCTGGTTAACTGACACGATAATCACCGGCCGTCAGTATGCTTACTTTTCCGGTAATTTTACCTCGTGCAGAATTCCCGGCGAGCCCTGGCTGCCACAGGAGTTTGTACCGTTTGGTGTACCTGAAGGGAGTACGGCTGAGATTTTGTTAAATGATATGCAAACTGAAGAATTGCACAATATCTTTTTGCTCCCCTACCCCGAAGTTGAAGGCAAACTATGTACAGAGCCTGAGTCCTTTTCGCGTGATGTTTACTCGGCAAACAGATATTTCCCTGAAAGCCCCGTATCAATTTCCAAACAAATGCAGAGCCGGTATCTTACGTTCAGGAATCTTTCAATTTCACCCTACATCTATAATCCGGTTCAGCGCAGTATGGTGTTTTACAAAAAATTTACTGTTACCATTACCATCAAAGGCGGAGAATTTGGCAAAAAAGTAACGAGTGATGCTTTCACAGAAAGTCTTTTAACCGGTACCGTCATTAATCCTAAGGAATCGAGAAGCTTCCTTGTTTCACCGGAAATTAATGTAAATAAAGCTGTCAGCGCACAGAAATGGTATCAGCCCGGCATGGACTACTACAAAATGTTTATTCATCAAAAGGGTATATATAAAATTGACTATCCGGCAATGCTTGCAGCGGGAATTCAGCCTCTCGGCAAGCCGCTCAATAAAATTGCAGTTTACATGGGGCAATCAATTATCCCTATTGACATTTCCGATAAAAATACAAATGGAATTTTTGATGAAGACGATTTTTTTGTTTTTGTCGGCACACCGCCTCCCCCCACGCCATATTGTACCCAAAATATTTATCAGAGTGCCAATGTTTGCTTCATAACTTTTAACGCGAATGACATTACAGGAGGGCGCTATAACCTTGTCAATTCAACAGTATCTGTGCCCGGACAAATACAATCGGTTTATAAAAGAACAGATTTCTATGAAATTGACCAGATATTTGAGCGGCTTGGGCATGCAGGTGATGATAAACGTGATTTTTGGTTCTGGGGCATTGCAGATGCAATGAACAATGTCCCCGGCAGAAAATTTTTAGTAAATTTTAGCCCGTTGACGAACTTGCCGACTGATTCGCATCTTGTATCTATTCAGGTAAAAATGCATGGTATGACCAACTACAATTGCGGTTTCGACCATCATGCCGTTATTAAAATTAACGGTAAAAAAATCGGTGAGGCAATCTGGAGCGGACAAACAGAATACTTGTATAGCGGGTCCTTTTATGTTTCATCTGACAGTGTTCAGATATTGCCAACAGGTAATATTATTGAAGTTATCGCTGACGGCCAGACCTGCCGCCCGGAGGATGGCGATGAATTCAGGGTGAACTGGTTTTCATTTTCTTACCCGTCAAAGCAAATTGCAGTTAATGGAAAACTCACGTTTGATTCTCCTTTGAACAGTAACGGGATTGTCCGGTACGAAACCTCAGGGTGGAGTAATGATTCCGTGCAGGTTCTCTGTCCACACTCTCATAAAAAATTCACTAACCTTTTGTTTAACGCGGGCACAATAACTTTTACCGACTCGGTTATCTCTCCTTCTGAATACTATGGAGCTGCCGCCGGGAATTATTTATCTGTTGATTCGATAAAAAAAGATGTTTCTTCCGATCTGAGAAATTCAGCAAATGGTGCCGACTATCTAATTATTGCCCACAGGCAATTTACACAAATTGCAGAGCGGCTAAAAAATATCCGGTCAGCAAATTTCCCTGATAAACTTATCCCATCTCCACGGATTTCCATTATCTATGTCGATGATATTTATGATGAGTTTTCAAGCGGACTGCAAGACCCGAAAGCGATACAGCAATTTATTGCATTTACTTTTTCAAATTGGCGGAGCCCGGCACCTGCCTATGCTGTATTAATCGGCGATATGAGCTCTGACTACCGGCAATTATTACCGACAAGCAGAAAAAATTTCATTCCTTCTCTTGATGTTATGTCGTTCACGTATGGTATAGCTGCCAGCGATAATGCTTTCGCGTGTATTATGGGTGATGATGTTTTACCGGATTTAGCCCTTGGCAGAATTTCGATTGAAACTGTTGCAGAAGGCAATATCATTCTTGACAAACTAGAGCATTACCCTGCTGATACGGGCAAAGAATGGAAGAACAAGGGTATGATGTTTGCATCAGGCATGAGCGAAAAGGATGAAGCCGACTATGGATTTAACGATGAATCGATGATGCTCAAACAAAACTATCTTGATGCGGGAGGCGCATTTTCAAAAGTCATCTTCAGATACCCCAACAAGGATATTTACCAGCAGTATCAGGGTGCTACCGAAGCCATGCGGAATGCAATAAGTGATGGCGGGGTATTATTAAACTATTACGGGCATGGGGGCGGTTTCCAGTGGGATATGGTCTTTTCCGATGATGACATTTACCTGCTCAATAATCAGGGAAGGCTGCCCCTTGTACTTAGTGTTACCTGCTATACCGGGCACTTTGATAATAATGATATTTTTGGCGAGCAATTTAACAAAGTAGAAGGGAAAGGCTCTATCGGATTTTTCGGGTCATCGGGTTTAACAAATTGGGAGAGCGGCAGATATATTAATAATTTTGTTTTCGATGAAATTTTTACACAAAAAAACTATTTAACCGGCAAGGTATTTATGAAAGCAAAAATACGTACACCGGTTAACTCGTGGTATGGCAATCAGATTTTGCTTTGCTGACGTATCTCGGTGACCCTGTGCTGAAGCTTGCACTTCCGGACAAGCCGGATTTTACTATAACTCCATCAAATATAGTTTTAAATAGCACCTCGCTGCAAAAAGGTGATTCTTTAAAGATTCAAACGGTTATTAAGAATTATGGATTACCTTCTGCCGATAGTGTTATCTTAAGGATATTTGCAGATAATGGAATATCGACTGCTGAAATTTACACGGAAAAGGTACCCTGCTTCGCGAGAGAAAAGCAGATAAATACAATCTGGGCAGCCAACCTGAGCGGTAAAGTGAAAATTTTTGCGACGGCAGCCACCCTGCAAAGTATTGA
The DNA here is from genome assembly GCA_016182615.1 of Ignavibacteriales bacterium. Taxonomy (GTDB): domain Bacteria; phylum Bacteroidota; class Ignavibacteria; order Ignavibacteriales; family Ignavibacteriaceae; genus JACPGF01. The sequence goes on along the minus strand of JACPGF010000104.1, from coordinate 4,026 downwards.
GTCCGATACAACGGATAATTCAGCCTCGCAAATTATTGAAGTTGCTAATGTTGATGAACCAACCCCTGTATGGCCGCCGGAAGCACTGATTCAATCTTCAAATACTATAACATTTAAAATGGCAGACTTTATAACGGGTACCGGAAAGACATATAATCATCATGTGCAGATTGATACGGCAGGCAGTTTTTTACAGCCTCTGGCGCAATCCCCGGCATTCTCCGGTATAAATGGTGTTGCCTCGTGGAGTTTTTCCGGACTGGCAAATGGAACATATTTTTGGCGAAGCCGGTTAACAGATAGTATAAATAACGGCAAATGGTCAAGCACAAAAATATTTACCATTGCTGCTAATGCAGGCTTTGGCATAAGCGGCAAAGGATTGCGGAATCTTCAACTTAACAATGTACAAATTGATAGTGCGAATAACCTTCTCCGGTTCACGGCTGTACAAGCAGCACAGGGAACAATTACTTCCGGAGCATTAGGCCCCACTGCCCGGTGGCAGTTGTTCAATGTACATTTCAAACGACGTGACCCCGGGATTGCTCTTAAAATTGTTATTACAGGTCAAAATAGTATTACACAAATTTGGGACACCGTAATAATCGCGGATACGAACACAATTCCCTTGCTTGGAATAAGTAATAAATATAAAAACTTACGTTTTTCAATTTCACTTTCCTCAGGGTTAGCAATTGGAAATTTGCAGGCAGAAATAGATGAGTTTGCTGTTTCAATGACACCTTTGCCTGAGGTACGCATATCCGCGGATGGTATTGACTTCAACAACGCGAAACCACTGCCGGGCGAAGCCCTTACCGGAACAGTACGTGTTTGGAATATCTCACCTTTAATTGTTGATAGCGTGTATATTACCGGCCAGCTAGAAGGTGGGGTAATAAGTAATATTTCAGAGGCAAAGGCCATTCAACCGGATAGCTCAATTGCAATTCCTTTCAGTTTTCCAGTACCTGTTTCACTAAAGCCTGAGGAAATGAAAAGCTTCACTTTCCGCGTTAATTTACCATCTGAGGATATTTATAGTTTCAATAATAGCTACACGTATCCGTTAGCTCCCGGCACCGATAGTATTAAGCCTGACTTTACGCTCTACTTCGACAATGAATTGGTGGCGAGCGGTGATATTGTTTCTTCATCACCCGAGATTAAACTACTGGTAAAAGATAATAACCCCATACCTGTACCCAAGGCAAATATCACGTTAAAGTATAATTATATTCCGCTCTCAATCGGCTCGGATAGTGTCACCTATTCCAGTGGAAGCGAACCCGGCACAACTGTTGTGACATGGAAACCGAAACTTAAAAAGGGTAAACATCTTCTTGAAGTTAGTTTAAAAGATGCTGCCGGTAACATTTTCCCGGATAGTTCCAATCAGAAATATTATTTCATGGTATATGAAAATGATGATTTTATAAACGTGTATAATTATCCCAATCCCTTCGGAAATGCAACAGCATTTTGCTTTGACTTGCGGGGTACGGAAAAACCCGGGCAAATTACAATTTTGGTTTATACTATTGCAGGTCGAAAAATAAAGCAAATTAACGTTCCCGGTGAAGGCCTGAAATTTGATTTTAACCGGATAAACTGGAACGGGCAGGACGAGGACGGGAGTGAAATCGGCAATGGTGTTTATCTTTATAAGCTAATTGCAAAATATAAAAACAAATCATTAAGTGTTTTCGGGAAGGCGGCTAAAATACGGTAAATAGATTATGCTTGTCTAAAGTACCCGTCTTGCGCCAAGATATCTTTTCCGGTAGTATATCAACGAATCCAGATTGTCAACCGTTATACCATTACTAGCTGCATGTATCATATTAACTTTACCTGAATCTGCACTGATAACTAATGCCACGTGCCCGATTCTTGAGGAACGGCTGTTCCTGCCTTTAAAGAAAAGAATATCACCCTTCCTGATATCCTGCCGTTCTACAAAAGTGCCAACCCCAGCTTGTGCACTTGAAGACCGGGGAATATCAAGTGAAAAATGCCGGAAAACAAATTGTGTAAAGCCTGCACAGTCAAACCCTCTTGGACTTGTTCCACGCCTTCCGTAAGGGCATCCAAGGAACTGTTTCGCGTATGAAATCATAGAATCAATTCTGTTGGAATAAACAGGAGCATTAGCTAAGATATGAACTGCACGGTGCGTTTTGCGTACGTGTTTATATTTCTTTTTCCGATGCTGCGGATAGAAAAGTACCGAGCATACAAATAGAAATATAACAATGACACTCAACCGCATGATAACTATTTCAACCCGAGAGACGTTATAGCCGGAAGAATTTCACCATCAGAAAGTATTTTCAATGGTGACCCCGGGAAGTCTCTTTTAGTCCGTTCAATTATTTCTTTCAGTGCGCGGGTGTCACGATCAATTCGCGGGCCAGAAAACCTTTTTTGTTTTACCGAAATAATTTTGCCCCTGATGAACTCACCCGTGTTGTTAACTTCAACACGAATCATCGGGGCAACACCGGCTGAGCCTTTAAGACTGAACCCGGCAGGAGTGCAAAAATTACCAAGGCTATATGCGATAAACCGGTTTTGATAAATTTCAACTGCTCTTGTTATATGCGGGCCGTGGCCAAAAACTACATCTGCTCCGCACCGGATTGCAAGGTGAGCAAACAATATTGAATTTCCCCTATTCTCATTTTTATAGTGCTCGACAGAATTTGTTGTTACCGGGGCCAATTTACCTTCTCCCCCGCCATGAAAAGAAACAAGCACAAAATCGCAACTTTTACTTAATTGGCTGATAATTTCTTTTACTTTCACAGTATCATTAATATGAATGGTGTTTGCATTAAAACTGAATGCAGCAAATCCTACCGTTTTGCCTTTTATTTCTTTAATTACCGAAGGCAGCCAGCTGACACCGGCGCAGAGCATTTCATTCTTTTTGATTGTTTGTATTGTTGACTTTATCCCCGCAGGTCCAAAATCATTGATATGATTATTTCCAATACTCAGAAAATCGAATCCGGTTTTAGACAATAATTTGCCAAAATGGGTCGGCTGCCTGAACAAATACAGCATGGAACTGTCTCTGCATGTTTTGTGAACTTTCCCTGAATCCAATAACACACCTTCAATATTTCCAAATGCAACATCGGCAACTTTTAAGTGCGAATCTACTGCATCAAACAGATAGTCACCTTGATTTGGCGGTAATACCGAACCGTCTGGAAAATTTGAGCCCATCATGATGTCACCGACACCAATAAAGGAGAAAGTGTTTCTAAAATTTGGTTTTACCTCATCGTTTTTCCGTTCTTCCGTCTTTCCATCGGGTAAAAAATCCCCTTGCTTTAGGCCTATAAAACCTAAAGAAATAAAAAGGATAGAAACAGGAATAAATAAAAGCAGTTGTTTTCGAACAGACATCACGTGTATAAAAATAGTTAATGATCAAGGAATTTCCCTTATCTCAACAATAAAAGTACAGGAAAAATTCCAAATTATTCAGTCAAAAATGTGGTTCTGCGATTGTAAAACGGTTATGAATAGCGGCTCTATAGCGTTTTGTAATGGTAATTCTCCTTTTTGCTTCTATCGGACGATAACTATCACTAAGGCAGTCTCTCAATAAAAACATTCACTAATAACATAATTGTCAAATGATGTGGCTAAAGCCATCTCTTCTTGAGTGTTTTTCTATCCCCGGTTGAAGATGCTGTGTTAAAACCCCTTGTTAAGCATTTTTATTCTTCGATTTCAGCTCAAAATCGAAATATTTTCCCAAAAAAATTTGACTTTTAACACAGCCTCTTTACTCCGGAGTTGAGTCCCTGATTGGGAATGGGATTCAGCCCTGACTTTATTGGGAAATGGTATCACTTTCTGCTTTGAGAATTTTATGGATTTTGAGAATCATCACAAGACAATAATTTTTTATTGGAGCAAAGCTAAAAAAAACTCTTCTGAAAAATCCGGTGCCTCCCCTCCATTACGATGCATTTGTCCCGAAATTTCATCCCTCACAACTCATCT
>JACPGF010000116.1 GCA_016182615.1 Ignavibacteriales bacterium | reverse complement strand
TTACCGGGATTATTTGGAGCACTCCTAACGGAGCGCACTGTTCTATGGACAACTATTTTTCTACAAACAGATAGCTCCTACCGGAGCAAAAAGGGATCTCACTTTTAGTGGAATATATAGATATTGAATATTTGGAAGAATGAACAAATAGTTAAGATTTTGTGCTAAAAATTGAACAATATATAAACAACTTTCCCGTTACCGAATTGGCTATTTTTACAAATTGGTATCATCTTGAATTCCCTGAGGTCAGTTGTTCTGAACTTCTGTCAACTGACCCCGGTGATTAGAAATGATACCTATTTCAAAAAATTGCAAATGGGTTACGGGAAAGCTGTTTGTATGCAGGTCACTTTTTAGCACAAAATCTTAACTATTTGTTCATCCTCCAAAGCATTTAATAGCTGCATATTTCACTTAAAGAGCGGTCCTTTTTTACCCCGGAGCTGTCTGCTGTGCCAAAGGAATGCCTTGGCAATGAAAAATAGTTGCCACAGAACATGATGCGCTCAGTTTGTGGTTCAAATACCGCCGACAATAGATTAGATAGAAAAGGCAGAGAGCCGTTAGATATTGTTTTTTCCCGGATTACCGTTTTTGCAATTATTCAGTGCACGCCTAACAGTGCGCAGGACAACCGTGGTTTGTTTTTTCTACAAAGCGTAGGCTCCGGAGCCTGCTGTGATGCCAAAGGCATAAGCGGGCATAAACAAATGGCTCCTTCAGAAGCAAAAAGAGCATCACTTTTGGTGAAAAATATGGATTTGCATCCCTGGAAAATGAACAAATAGCTACAATCTCGGATTAAAAATTGGAAAAAATACAAATAACTGTCCGGATACCTATTGTCTATTTTTATAAATTGTTTTCTTTTCTACTCCCCCTGGTCGGTTGTCCAAAATATAAGTGTGTTTCGCTTGTTGAAAGGCAAGTGAAAAGCAATTTGAGCAAAATAAACTTGTAAGTTTAAAGTGATGAATGTAATTCAATTGCCAAGTTCGAAATCAAATCACCTTTAGCGGCTAAAAAGACCGAAACATTGGTAAGCAAAATAATTGCTTTTTTGGTTGACTTCTCGAAAATAACACAACAAGAATATCCGCCCGTACCGCCTGTTGCTGAAACAAATTTATATCGACCGCTTTCGAACCAAGTCCAACCAAGTCCAGCACAATTGCTCTCAGTATATTTGCATGTAGATTGTTGAGTCATCGGGTAGAAAGTTGTATCCGTCATATGGGTATGGATATACTTAACCATATCTTCTGCTGTGGATTTTATACCGCCGCCGCCTTCAAGTACATTCAATTCCCAATTTTTAACTATAGTCCCGAAGCGGTCTCTTCCAGAAACAAGCTGATAAGTACGATTACTATTTAAAGATATAAATGTATTCTGCATCCCAAGTGGTTTGCAGATTAATTCTATCAAAAGGTTTTCATATGACTTTTTTGTAATAAGGGTTAGCAGATGACCAAGTAATCCGCCGCCGAGATTGGAATACTCACGTTTTTCGCCAGGTGTTGATAGTAGTTGCATTCTTCTGGAAAGATAATCATACAAAAGGGCAGTGTCGTAGAATTTATAGGGGCTTCCGGGAATTGTCCAGTCAAAATTTATATTATCGGGTTCTTTAGGAAATCCGGAAGTATGATTTGCGAGATGCAATAGTGTAACTTCCTTTTCATTAAGTGAACTTTGCAGCATCTGAATCGGGAGAATGTTTTTAATTGGTTCCATCAAATTAGTCTTGCCGTTAAAGACAAGATTGGCAAGCATTGTTGATGTGAATGTTTTTGTTATTGAACCGATTTCGAAAATAGAATTGCGGTTTTCAACATACACCAATGAATCATTCCGACGTTGAATACCTATGTGTTTAACAGATTCTCCAATTATAAGTCCGATTGCAATTTCAGTATTATTCGGGAAATTTTTTGCGTATTGGTACACAATTTGAGATTGAGAAGAATCGAACATACCATTTGTTGTTCCGGAAGGTAATTTTACTAATTTTTGTGAACGTAATTGAATGCAGGAGAAAATATAAACCAAAAATAGACATATAATGATTTTGGAAAAAATAGACATATTACTATTCTCCATCAAAACTGTAATTTAACAGAATATACTTATTGAATGCAACGTTGTTGCAACTAATCGGTTAAATAAGCTTTACTGGCTTAATTTCAACCGCAATAGTTATTTACAGGATATTTTTTAGAACCTTTAATCAAAGCTGCCGGATGAAAATACAAAACCCCTAAATGCAAATTAGCCAACCTATTAAACAGGCGGGGTTGCGGAAAGGGTTGAGTGTTTTTAAATATGTTTTTAATTTGAATTCACTTCAAATATAAAATAATAATTTATTTTACGCAAAGTTGTTCTAAAACCGATTAGTTTGATATTATTTATCCTCGGTTTATAGTATCTTTACCTATTGCATAGACAGGCAATTTTAATCATAGATGCCGAATTACGCCCCAAAAAATCCACTAAAAATTCAATTGAAACGGCTGATAGAAAATGAAAATTGCTCGTTAGAGCGGGTACACAATTAATTATACAAACTTGGTTTACCCCCGCGAATATTGCAAGTAAGGATTTGATTGTGTGTAATTGAGCTATCCCTCATAAAGGATGCGCATTTCACAGCGGTTGCAGTCGAAAGAAAGTTTGTACTTCCGGTTTTTGTCTTTAATATAAAAAGGCTCCTGAAAATCATCAAGGGCACCTGGGTTAACAAAAGGGCATGCATGAAGTTCTTGCTTGATGCAGTATTTTGTTGTCATGATTGATTTGCCATCGAAGTCATCAATAAGTTCAAAACCTTCGGCGGGATGTATCACACCATGCTTTTCATAGAATTCTTTTGACAAGGCATTGGTAACATTCCCCCGGTAATCTAAAGTCTTTGCCGGATACACTTCAGCTACTTCATTACGAATTCGCTCAGGCCTTTTGTATTGTTTTATTCTTGCCTCGCATAGACGGTTAAGCAAGGTGCGGCGTAAATCGTTTATCTGAGAAATTGGCAGGAAGCACATTGTAGTAACATCCAAAGAAACACCGGTTACTGCAAATACCGAATCGCCCGATTTTTTCAGTTGCAGCTCAAATTGTGCCATTGCCTTTTCCTGATTTTTAGCCACCTCAACACTTTCACCAAAATGCATTTCTGCTTCAATTCCGTCCTCGTCGGTCACTGTCAGCACGTACATCTCAGCAGTTTGTTTCATGCTGATAACTGCCTGAATTTTTCTTGCAGATTTATCATGCGAGAGCATCTGTTCAAACGCGAGATCGTTATTGCGGTATAAGATAGCTCCAGCAGGTATATGGGCAGCATATTCGGTAAATAGTTTATTTCCGTCAAGCTTGTTAATAAACATACCGCGCAGGTCGTTATGGTCATCAAAAAAGCAGATACCATCACCGTTAACTAATTTGTCATAAAAACTTAAAGAACAGTATTGCGCGTTGTTATCTATTACTTCAGCTACCGGTTTCCCCAAAGATTTCGGTGTATCCCACGAAGCCATTGTATCAACAGCATCTTCACCTTTAATAAAATAATCTGTGTAGCCGCGGCTGAAAGTTCTTTCGGGATCCGGTGTAAAGGTAAAGTTGGTGCTGCCTGATGATTGCCTGCCGTACTGCAGATTGCCTGCAAGAATCGCATCAAGCTTTTGCCGGTAATATGCAGTGATGTTTTTTACATAATTAACATCTTTTAGCCGCCCTTCAATTTTAAACGATGTAACCCCGCTCTCAAGGAGTTCTCTGAGATAGGCAGAAAGATCTAGATCTTTTAAAGAAAGCAAGTGCTTATTTTTGGCAATTACTTTCCCATCTTTGTCCTCCAGATCATACGGCACCCTGCATGACTGTGAACACTCGCCGCGGTTCGCACTCCGGCCGGTTGTTGCCTGACTGAAGTAGCACTGCCCGCTAAACGAAACGCATAAAGCACCATGTACAAAAAACTCCAAATCAGCATTGGTATTTTTGCTAATTTCCCGTATCCGTTCAAGGGAAAGTTCACGGGCAAGAATGATTCTTTGCAGGCCGGACACCTCCAGAAATTTTATTTTTTCAGGTGAGTAATTATGTGTTTGAGTTG
>JACPGF010000115.1 GCA_016182615.1 Ignavibacteriales bacterium | reverse complement strand
GATATTACGCGACATGGTGCAAGAGGAGGAGTTGCAAGACCTTATCAGCACTATCAAATCCGGTGCTGACCGCCTGACTGAAACTATCAACTTGATACTGGACTTGACACATCTTGAATCTGAAAGCCAGAAACTTTCGCTGACGGATATTCCGGTTCCCGAAGCAATCGCCTCTATTGTTCCAACATACGTTGAGGCGGCCCGTAAAAAAAATATTGTTTTTGTTTATGAAGAATCGCTGAAAAAAAATGTGCATGTACGGGGAGAGATACGGATACTAAGACAAGTATTTGTGCACCTGCTGAACAACGCGGCTAAATACACGATGCGGGGAGAATTTGGTATTTTTGTTGATGAAACGGAAAACGAAGTTATTTGTACGGTAACCGATACCGGAATCGGTATCAGGCCGGAAGACTATTCCCTTATATTCGAGGAATTCAGGCAAGTAAGCGAAGGGTTAGACCGCAGGTTTGAAGGCAGCGGATTAGGGCTGCACGTTACCAAACGTTTCGTCGAAATGATGGGCGGCAAAATCTGGGTTGAAAGTGAATTAGGGAAAGGCAGTAAATTTTTCTGTTCATTTCCTAAGTCAAATGTAAAATAATTGGTTCGTCGAAATAAATGCACCTAATATGTGCTTATTAGTTTTAGATATAGTGTGATAAAAAAGATAATTTGTGTTTTAAACTAAATAGCTTAAGCCATTTATAGAGTCATATTCACGCTCATTCAGAAGAAAAGCATTACAAGGAATAGATATATTTTAAAAGTACCTGGGTTTATAACGACGAATTGCTGCCTATTATTAAGCATCCCTTTTAGCTTCACTATCGGCAATGAAAGTCGTAATCAGCGCAAACTAATAAAAGATTATTTTTAGTAAAGAGGATAATTTATGAGTCTAGTTACCATACTTCGGAGTGACAAAGAAATAGGGAACAAATTCACCAAGGAATTAAATAGACCTTATTTTAAGAAACCTGTTTTAGAGGAGGAACTATACAAACCTGATCACCCTGTTTTATATGGTATTGCTACAGACTATTTATTAAGAATGTTTATTGAACGTATCAACAAAGATAAAACTATCGATAAAATATATTGGATTGCAGAAGAACATACCAGAAATTTGTTGAAGGATAGCCGGAGAATCAAAAGGGGTGCTAATAAAAATGAATATATTTTAACCAGTGTAGAACAAGGGGAAAGAACTGTAAAAAAAATGCAGAAAGTAGTAAACGAAACAAAGAAAAATTACAAACAATATTTGCAAAAAGGAATATTCACAACTACGTTAATTAAAAATGTTCATAACCTTGCCGAGATTGATATTGATTACAGAACCCCAGCATTTACACTCATTGATTTCATAAAGCCAAGTAAAAACGATATTAATCATTTAAAAGAGATGTGTGAACAATTTGATGAAAATCTATTCAAAGCGAAAAGAAGTTGTCATTTAAATCCAAAATTTGGAGTTGGATCTTATCTTTGTGGCGGTGCTGATGCTGATATAATTATTGACGATACCCTGATTGACATAAAAACAACCAAAAAATATGGTTTTGAAAAGGCTTGGTTTACGCAACTACTGGGTTATACTTTTTTAGCCAAATTAGGCGGGGTTAACGGCAATCTAAGAAAAAGAAAAATTAAAAACATAGGAATCTATTTTGCTCGACAAAAGTTCCTATGGACTATACCCCTCAGTAAACTTGGAAATGAAGCTAAATTAGAAAGATCTTTCAAATGGTTCGTGAATCATTTGGTTAGAGAATATGCCCCGCATAAAATTGAGAAATTGAATAAAAAAGATAAGGCAACCGTGATGAAATTTTTGACTAAAAATACAGTTAAGATAGCCGCATACAATGCAAGAACCAGAATATTTTTTAGTTTCTAGATTTATAGTGATTTTACGAATTCAGATCGTGTCTTATGAAGTGATTGTAGGTTTGTTTGGTGATGACCTTGGTGTTATTGTAAAAGGAAATGGGTTGAGTAGGGTGGCGGAGCAATGTGATTGATCATAGTGTAATTTTTAGAGAATTTAAAATTTAAGTCATAAGAAAGAATCCCCTCAACAAATATCTGGGAATGGTGCCTTCCTGCCACCGGAGTGCAGCGGACACATTCAGGTGAGTTGCCGTTAAAGGGTGATCTACAACAATCGGCTTAATTTAATTCACCTAAAACACATGCGTACCTGCAATTGTAGAACTGCTCTCCCCTTCTTTTTGCCGTTAGGTAAATAATCCCTAATTTTCTGCTCCACATCAATTCATATTTGGACGTTATGAGCTCAAAACTTGACAACCGTCTTTTATCCTTAGATATCCTACGCGGGATTACCATAGCCGGAATGATTATGGTTAACAACCCCGGCAGTTGGGCAACCATTTATCCGCCTTTAGCACATGCAAAATTGCACGGATGCACGCCGACTGATTTAGTTTTCCCGTTTTTCCTCTTCATCGTCGGTGTCGCCATTACTTTCTCGCTTTCGAAACGGAAAGACAGAGGTGATAACCAGAACAAATTACTCATGCAGGTGTTCCGCCGCAGTTTAATGCTCATCGCTGTCGGCCTGTTCATGGCAGCTTTCCCGTTTTTCGATTTTAACACTTTTACTTTTGTCGATTTATCCAAACTCCGCTTCCCCGGTGTACTGCAGCGTATTGGCCTCGTCTATTTCTTTGCATCGTTTATTTTCTTAAAATGCAATATAAAATGGCAGGCCATTCTCGGGGGCTCATTTCTCTTACTTTACTGGTTCCTTATGATGGCTGTACCTGTTCCGGGAGTTGGTTATCCGAACCTTATGCCGACTACAAATCTTGCTGCCTATATCGATAACCTTATACTTTCCGGTCACATGTGGGGTGCCACAAAAGTATGGGATCCTGAAGGCATGAACAAGAGTATCTGGACAAGCTCATACGTGGTTTTTACTTCGGGACTTGCACTGCAATTTTTTGGTGTCTGTTACTGGCTTGTTGATATAAAGGGTTATCAGAAATGGGCAAAACCATTTATTATTTACGGAACAAATGCTATAACGGTTTTTGTCCTTTCCGGTTTGCTTGCAAAGCTCATGAATATCATCAAGTTTAATGTTGGGTCACAAGGTGAAGCAGTTGCACTTAAAACCATTATTTATGATAATTTATATTTATCTTGGCTGAGTCCATATAATGCTTCATTTGCATTTGCAATAACATATATATTATTCTGGCTGGGGATAATGACTATTTTCTACAAAAAAGGTATTTTTATAAAAATTTAGTTTAGGTGCATACATGCAGACCATGACTTTTGTTCGATCTTTGCAGGATATTATAAAAAAACTCCGGGTTACCGAGTTATGCGATTACCTGCAAAACATCCTTGACCCTACGCAGAATCTGCCACTGTCTGATGAATACAGGACACAGTTGGCTGATTTGGTTTTTGAAGCCCGTGAAGGGTATGCAGCATGTATGTTACACAATGAAGCTAAAACTATTGTTGAATCAATAGGGATAAACTCCATATTCAGTTCAAAATCGCTTTCCAAAATACTTACTGCAATTAACTCGCAGCCCGATACTGCCGCTATTTATAGCGAACCTCACCAATTCGCTCTTTTTCAATCGTTCTATTCAAATCTGAAAACTTGTTTAGCATTTTCACAAACTTTAGAAACCCACCTGTTAAAGCAAAAGGTCAGTTCAGCAGCCGAAACGGACAAAACCTTGGAGATTGAAATCCTTGACTACGAGGGGAACGGGCTTCTGCCCGGAAAATTGGCTGCTATTTTAGAATCACTCCACAAACTGCATGGATTTGTAACGAAAATAATGGAAGATAAATCTGCAAAACTTACCATAAGTTACATGGATTCCGGTTCTGATTTTATACTCGGGTTACAAAGTTCATTCAAGGCAATTGAAATTATGCGTACTTTATTTCAGCAGTTCTGGCAGCGGATCCGCTTTAAGGCAGCGGTTGAAATAGAAAAGAATTCCGATTCGTTAACAAAAAGCCTTAACATCATGCAGCACATCTCCCGGCAGGAAAAGAACGGTGTTTTTGATGCTGAGACAGCCGGTAAACTGAAAGCAGCTATCCATGAAGAAATGGTAAACTTAATTGCCGCGGGGGTACTGCTGAAAGAATTCGAGCAGGAAGAGAAATTTGACAGGCGGAAACTACTGCACGAGAAAAGAGAAATTAAAACACAATCGAAGTAAAATAAAAAACCCGGCGTTGCCGGGTTTTTTATTACAAAAAATATTAAACCCAAATTACAAGATAGCAGTGCAAGGCTGCTGTAAGTCATTTAACAACAATAGCTGCAACCTTTCGCCGCGGCGAACCCCTCTCCTAAAACAGGCAATGCCTCCCAAGCCCCTTTTTGAAAAGGGGGTGCCCGAAGGGCGGGGGAATCGTTTTTAGGCAATTTTAATGCCGCTAAAACAATTCTCCCGTCTCGCTAAAGCGATCCACCCTCCTTTCAAAAAGGAGGGACTTCGAAAAAAATACAACCCATTTTCCTTAAGTTGACAGGATTGCCTTCTAAAGGAGAAGGAACCGTAACCGCTTGTTATTGAAGAAGTTACATTTTGAAAATTTCAATACACAAATTGAATTAAACTGCCCGTCGCCCTATGGAGTAATACGAGAATCCCTCCTGCTCCATTCTTTCGACCTGAAAGATGTTCCGGCCGTCGAATACCGCGGGAGTTTTTAATGCTGCTTTAATTTTTGAAAAATCCGGATTACGGAACTCGTTCCACTCCGTAAGCAATAGTAATCCATCAGCATTTTGCAATGCATCATATTCGTCGGAAGCATAACGGATTTTGCCTTCAAGGTAATACTTAGAGGTTTCCATTGCTGCAGGATCGTATGCGGCAATAGTTGCGCCTGCTTCAATTAATTTATTAATTATTACAACAGATGGAGCTTCACGCATATCATCGGTATTTGGTTTAAATGCAAGCCCCCAAACCGCGAAATGTTTACCTTTAATATCACCGCCAAAATGTTTCAATACTTTTGTAACAAGCACTTCCTTTTGCGCGTGGTTAACTTCATCAACAACCGTTAACACCCGCAGCTCACTATCAAAGTCTTTTGCCGTTTTAATTAGGGCGTTTACATCTTTCGGGAAACAAGAACCGCCATAACCTATACCGGGGAAAAGAAACCGTTTACCAATCCGGGAGTCGCTCCCCATACCCTTCCGTATCAAATCGACATCTGCACCGGCTTTTTCGCAAAAGTTCGCCAGCTCATTCATAAAAGTTATACGCATTGCAAGATAGGAGTTAGCAGCATACTTGGTAACTTCTGAGCTTTCATTATTCATTTCAAGGATCGGGTTACCCTGCCTGACAAACGGTTCGTACAAGGATTTTAATTTTTGAAATGCGTTTTCAGTCCGTGCACCAATTACAATCCTGTCGGGTTTCATAAAATCATCAACGGCAAAACCTTCACGGAGGAATTCCGGGTTGGAGACCACATCGAAATGACTTAAACCGTGACCGGCTAAAATGGCTTCAACTTTTCTAGATGTTCCGACAGGAACTGTGCTCTTGTTAACAATAATTTTATATTCAGTGTCACCGGCATCTATAAGTATTTTCCCGATTTCATCAGCGACCTTCATCACGAACTGCAAATCAGCGGCTCCATCGGCACCCTGCGGTGTCGGTAAACAGAGGAAAATAATATCACTGCCAAGTACAGCCTGCTTCAAATCGCCTGTAAACGAAAGACGTTTTTTTACAATGTTTCTCAGGAATAAAATTTCAAGTCCCGGTTCGTAAATTGGAACTTCAGCATCTTGCATTTTTTTAAGTTTTACTGGGTCGTTATCGACACAGATAACCTGTGAACCCATTTCGGCGAAACAGGTACCGGAAACCAAACCAACATATCCCGTACCCACAACTGCAATATTCATTAATTTATCCTTAGCATGATTTATTCAATATTTATTTTTATTGGTTTAACTTTCCAGATTAGCTGTGCATAGTCCTGAATCGAGCGGTCACTTGAGAACTTTGCAACATGGGCAACATTAAGAATGGATTTTCTTGTCCACGCGTCTTTATCCCGGAAAGTTTCGGCAACTTTTTCTTGGCATTCAATATAGGAAAGATAATCGGCAAACAAACAGTAATAATCAACATTCATCAAGCCATCAATCAGTATCTGGAAAATTCCCGGCTCGAAGCGGCTGAAATGATTGTTTGCAATCGAATCGATGACTCTTTTTAACTGAGGAATTGATTCGTAGTATTCTCTCGGATTGTAATTACTGTTTTTTAGTTTCAGAACCTCATCAGCCAGCATTCCAAAAATAAAAATATTATCATCTCCTATTTCCTCACGCATTTCCACATTTGCACCGTCCATCGTCCCGATTGTCAGGGCGCCGTTCAATGCAAATTTCATATTACCCGTACCGGATGCTTCAAAACCGGCTGTAGAAATTTGCTCGGATAAATCAGCAGCAGGAATAATTTTCTCGGCAAGAGTAACCGAATAGTTTTTCAGGAAGAGTAATTTAAGCTTGTCTTTTACGTCCGGATCGTTATTAATAACATGTGCAACATTATTGATAAGTTTGATAACCAATTTTGCCTGTAAATATGCAGGTGCGGCTTTACCGGCAAACAATACGGTTCTTGGAACCATATCAATTGTTGGATCATCTTTAATCTTGTGGTACAATGTAATAACATGCAATACGTTAAGTAATTGGCGCTTGTATTCATGAAATCTTTTTACCTGAATATCAAAGATTGATTCAGGATTAACCGCCACATTGTGTTCACCTTTGATGTACTCGATAAGGGCAAGTTTATTTGCGAGTTTATTTGCCCGCCATTCTTCCTTAAATTTAGCATCGCCGGTAAATTTTTCAAGCTTTTTAATTTTCGTTAAATCCTTAATCCAGCCATCACCGATAGCTTTATTAATCTGCTCCGAGGTTTTAGGATTTGCCGCGCGCAGCCACCTGCGTTGTGTAATCCCGTTGGTTACATTAAAAAACTTCTCGGGGAAGATGCTGTAAAAATGGGGGAAAATCAGTGTCTTCAGGATTTCGGTGTGTAACGCGGCAACACCATTTATTGCATGGCTGCCAACAATGGCAAGATTGGCCATGCGGACACGCTGTTCCGGCCCTTCTTTGATAATTGATAAGTTCCCGATGACATCTTCCGTAACATTATATTTCAAACGGACATTGTCTAAAAAGCGCTGATTGATTTCAAAAATAATTTGCATGTGCCGCGGCAGCAGTTGAGTAAGCAGCCGAACCGGCCATTCCTCTAAAGCCTCAGGAACCACCGTATGGTTTGTGTAAGAAAAAGTTTTTGTCGTGATACTCCAGGCAGCATCCCACGTCAAATGTTCCTGGTCAAGCAGAATACGCATTAACTCGGGTATGGCAATTACCGGATGAGTATCATTCAGTTGAATCGCGGTTTTTTCAGCAAACTGGTCAAAGGTCGGATGAGTAATTTTGTACTTCCGGATTATATCCTGTAACGACGCGGATACAAAGAAATATTGCTGTTTTAAACGAAGATATTTTCCTTCGATGTATGTATCGTTTGGATACAGTACTTTCGAAATATTTTCACTCATGTTTTTGTTTTCAACCGCGGCAAGATAATTACCTGAATTAAAATCCTTGAAGTTAAACTCCTGCGTTGCCCTTGCCTGCCAGAGGCGGAGATTATTTACCGTGTTCGTATCATACCCCGGAATCGGTACATCGTAAGCATGCCATTTCCACTTTGCCATAGAATTTTACACGGAAAGAAAGTTCCATCCGGTGAATTTCCCACGGATTGCCTGCAGCTAACCAATTGTCGGGCTGCTCAATTTGGTGGCCATGCTCGATACCTTGTTTAAAAATGCCATACTCGTAACGAATACCATATCCAAAAGCTGGTAAATCGAGAGTTGCCATTGAATCCAGAAAGCAGGATGCGAGACGGCCCAAACCACCATTTCCTAATCCCATGTCATGTTCGTATTCCTTAATATCCTCCAGATGAAATCCGTCTTTCTCGAGAATATTTCCGCACTCGTCGTAATAATTTAAATTTATCAGGGCATTGCTCAGTAATCTGCCCATCAGGAACTCGAGAGAGAGATAATAGACCCGCTTCACATCGTTCACTTTATGGACGTGTTGAGTACGCAGCCACTTCCTGATAAGACGGTCGCGTACTGACATGGATAGTGAATAATAGATATCATTGGGCGTGGCGGTAAAGCGGTCTTTAACCAATATAAACTCAAGATGCTCAGCAAATTGGTTAGAAAGAGAAAAACTTTCCAGTTTTTCCCTATCGGTAAAAAACAAACCGGTATCTTTTTTCTTAGCCATGAATAATACTCCTGTCTTAATTAAAAAATAAAATCCTGCTCGATTGTTCTAAAAGGTTTTGCTTGCAAATCCTTCTCAGATACAATTGGCTGTGACAACTTCCAGTCGATACACAGATCGGTATCGTTATATAAAATAGCACGCTCATGTGGTTTGCTATATAACTTTGTACATTTGTACGAAATAATTGCTGTATCGGAGAGAACTGAAAACCCGTGAGCAAATCCGGGTGGGAGCCACAATTGCTGATGATTATCTTCATTCAATATTGCTGAATAATACTTACCAAAAGTTGGAGAGCCAAACCGGATATCAACAGCAACATCAATAATTTCACCCTGGATAACCTGACATAATTTCCCCTGAGCAAATTCACCTACCTGATAATGCAAGCCGCGAATGGTATGCCTAACAGATTTTGAAATATTGTCCTGTACAAAGGAGCAATTAATATTGTTTTCCAGAAATCTGGCTTCATTAAATGATTCAAAAAAATAACCGCGGCTATCTTTAAATACCAGGGGTTCAATAAGATGCAGACCGGGTAAACCGGTTTCTATAATTTTCATTAATCAATTCTCACTATCTTCTAAAAGGGCTCTTTCCAAATAAGCCCGGTAGGTGCTTTGGGGAATTGAATTAATCAAATCCTTGAACTGCTCTTTATTGATAAACCCCTTGTTGAAGGCAATTTCTTCGATACAGGCTATCTTCATGCCCTGCCGCTCTTCGATAACACCAAAAAAGTTAGATGCCTGTAACAGAGCTTCCGGCGTTCCCGTATCAAGCCATGCAACACCACGTCCGATTTTTTTCACGGATAGCTGGCCTTTCTTTAAATACTCGATATTAACATCAGTTATTTCGAGTTCACCACGTTTGGAAGGTTTTAAATTCTTTGCTATTTCCACAACCTGATTGTCATAAACATACACTCCGGGAACTGCAAAATCAGATTTTGGTTTCGCAGGTTTTTCTTCGATAGATAATACTTGCCCGCTTTTGTTAAATTCAACAATGCCATACCGTTCCGGGTCTGTTACACGATAACCGAAAATTGTAGCACCGGTTGTGAGCGTATCAACTGCCTCGTAAAGGAAATCCAAGTGACCATAAAAAATATTATCGCCGAGCAGCAGGGTAACCGGATCATTATTAATAAACTCTTCACCAAGGATAAACGATTGTGCAATCCCATTTGGGGCAGGCTGCAGCACATAGGATATTTTCAGTCCTAAATGTGCACCATCACCGAAAAGTTTTTTATATAAAGGTATTGTTTCTTCGTTGGAAATAATAAGAATTTCGTTAATTCCACTTAACATAAGAACTGAAAGCGGATAGTAGATGAGCGGTTTGTCGTAAATAATGGTTAATTGTTTACTGTAAAGTTTAGTAATCGGGTATAATCTGGAGCCTGCCCCGCCTGCTAAAAGAATACCTTTCATCTCACGTCCTTTCTGGGAAATAGGTTAAAAACTCAATCGTTGGATATTAAAGCGCTTTTTTGTTAGAAACTTGTTACCGCTTCATCCATTGATTCACAAATATTAAAAACTTTGTTAAGATGCATCAACTCGAAAACCGGATGCAATGGCGGCTGTAAATGGACAAGCTTCATTTCCCCGCCATGGCTTTTCACCTTTTTTAGCCCGGAAACGATAGCACCGAGAAAAAAAGAGTCCATGAAACTGACCTCGGCAAGATTGATAATCATTTTCCGGCATTCTTTTCTTTCAAAATTTTATCTTTAAGAATACTGCTTGAAACCGGATCGAGTCCGGCACTTGGTTCATCCAGAATTAAAATTTGCGGATTGAAAAGGAACGCAATCACTGCGTTCAATTTTTGTTTTGTTCCGCCGGATAATGTCTTTATCCGTTTTTCAAATTCCTTTTCGAGATTAAGCAAATGGATTAACTCATCATCAAATTTTTCATTTACGTTTCGTATCTCTTTGAGTAAAGTCAATAACTCTTTCACACTAAGGTTTTCCGGGAAGCTTGCAATCTGCGGCATGTAACCAATTTTTGCTATGTAATTATATATTCCATTCAGCTTTGTACCGTCAAC
>JACPGF010000114.1:2114-4387 GCA_016182615.1 Ignavibacteriales bacterium | reverse complement strand
CCAAAATTGTTACGGTTAATACAAACGGTAAAAACTGCAAGCGCGGCTATGAGATGAATGACCTTAATGTACTTACCGACTCAATGCTTTTGTTGCAGGATGGTAAAATTCTTGATTGCTTACCCAATTCAGCCTATAATAAACTCAATTTTGATAAAACCATTGATTTGGAAGGCAAATGCATTCTTCCCGGGCTTATTGATTGCCACACGCATACAATTTTTGCAGGAAGCCGGGCAAACGAGTTTAAACTGAAACTGGGAGGAGCAACGTATGAAGAAATTGCCGCTGCCGGAGGCGGAATTGCCAATACTACTTTAGCTACCCGCAATGCGTCAAAATCTGAGCTTATTGCCATTGGGAAAAAATGGCTTGCACATTTTGCCTCACTCGGTATTACCACGGTTGAAATAAAATCGGGGTATGGTCTTAATGAGCATGATGAAATTAAAATGCTGCAAGTTATCGATGAGTTAAAAAAGTCAAGCCCGTTAGACATTGTCTCTACCTACCTCGGAGCCCATATTGTTCCCGGCGAATATAAACTGAACAGGTCTGCTTATATTGATCTGATATGTCAAACCATGCTGCCGAGGATTGCTGCATCTTCTTTGGCTGATTTTTGTGATGTCTTCTGTGAATCCTCTGCCTATTCGGCCGGAGAAATGAAACTCATTCTTGAAACGGCAAAAAGCCTTGGAATAAAACCTCGCGCACATATTGAACAGTTCAACCGTATCGGTGGGCTTGAAGTTGCTCTATCACTCGGTGCAATCAGTGTCGATCATCTTGAAGTTATGGATGCAAATGGTATCGGTTTACTTTCGGGCAGTGAAACCGTTGGGGTTGTTCTGCCCGGTTGTTCCCTCTTCTTAAAATGCGCCTACGCGCCTGCCAGAAAAATTATTGATTCCGGAGGGCTTCTGGCAATCGCGACTGATTTTAACCCGGGTTCATCGCATATCCCCAATCTCCCTTTGGTTTTGAGTCTTGGTGCCCTCAATATGAAATTAACTATTGAAGAGGTTATCAGTGCTGCTACAATTAATGCTGCAAAAGTTCTTGGCAGAGAAACAATAACCGGAAGTATCGAACCGGGCAAGACTGCCGATTTGTTGATCCTCGATTCTGAAGAGTACACGGATCTTATCTACACTATTGGTAAAAACATGACATACATGACTATTAAAAACGGAAATATTATTTACACCAATAAACATGGATTAGTACATGAAAATAATTGAATGTGTCCCTAATTTTAGCGAAGGAAGAAATCCTGCATTTTTTGAAGCACTAAAACAAAGTATTAAAAATATCCCAAATGTTACCTTGCTGAGCCTAGAGCCGGATGGTGATTATCACCGTCCTACAAGCAGCTATAGCGATGAGTACAGTAGCAAATGAATACATTGACATGACAACGCATAAAGGCGAGCATCCCCGTTTAGGCGCTATTGACGTGGTGCCCTTTGTGCCGGTAAGGGACACCACCATGGAAGAATGTGTTGTTATTGCAAAAAAATATGCTGCTGCCGTATCTGAAAATTTAAAGATCCCGGTGTACTTGTATGAAGAGGCGGCACAACGCCCGGAAAGAAGAAACCTTGCCGAAATTAGAAAGGGAGAATATGAAGGCTTGGAACAGAAACTGCAGGATGAGAACTGGAAACCCGATTATGGTACGGATGTATTCAATCCAAAAATGGGCGGCACAGTAACAGGTGCACGTTTCTTTCTTGTAGCATATAATGTTAACTTAAAAACAGCCGATTTGAATATCTCAAAGGAAATCTCCGAAATAATTCGTGAATCCGGCCGCCTGAAACGGGATGAAAACGGCAATGTAATAAAAATTGACGGCAAGGCAGTGCGTGAACCGGGTAGATTGAAATTTGTAAAAGCAATGGGCGTACCGCTTGAAAAATTAGGTATTACACAAGTATCAATTAACATGACGAACTTTACGGTTACCGGTTTACATACAGCATACGAAGAAGTAAAAAAAGAAGCCGCGAGGCTTGGTGCAGAAGTAACCGGTTCTGAGATTGTCGGACTTGTACCATTGCAGGCTTTACTTGATACAGGCGCTTATTATGCCAATGGCGGCGCACTTTCAGAAAGTGCATTGGTTGATTTGGCAGTTAAGAAACTTGGCCTTTCGGATATTGCTCCCTTTGACAAGGCACAGAAAATAATTGATTATTTAATCTAATCAGGAAAAGACGGATATGGAAGTAACAAAATCATTATCAGCATATTTATCAGAACTTAGT
>JACPGF010000114.1:0-2046 GCA_016182615.1 Ignavibacteriales bacterium | reverse complement strand
CACTCGGTGTTATGGTGTGTAACCTTACTATCGGTAAGAAAAAATATATCGAAGTTGAACCCGAGATTAAAAATATTTTGTCGGAAATAGCAACATTCAGCGATAAGTTTGTTGAGCTTGGCAAGAATGACAATGCCGCATTCGATGCCGTGATGGATGCTTTCAAGCTGCCAAAAGAAACTGATGAACAAAAAGCGCAGCGGCATGATAGTATTGAAGCTGCCACGCTTGGTGCCGCGGCCGTACCTGCACAGGTAATTAGCTTATGTTCAACACTACTGCCTTATCTCGGAAGAATAGCACAAATCGGTAATCAGAATTCACTTTCCGATGCCGCTATTGGCATCTCGCTCACAAAAACTGCTGCAGAAGGTGCATATATGAACGTACTCATCAACTGCTCCGCTTTAGCCTCGCCTGACAAATACGCAGGTTTGCTTGCAATTGCACAAGAGGAGTATGAACTTGTTGCAGAAACCGGCGCAAAACTAATAAGCGATATTATTGAAGAACTGAAGCCGGTAACAGAATGAAAAAACTACTTGCCCTTC
Organism: Ignavibacteriales bacterium; assembly: GCA_016182615.1. Taxonomy (GTDB): domain Bacteria; phylum Bacteroidota; class Ignavibacteria; order Ignavibacteriales; family Ignavibacteriaceae; genus JACPGF01. Next base: position 1,495 of record JACPGF010000114.1, on the reverse strand, counting down.
TACTTATAACATCATTAACGGCTCTCTGTCAGGTTACCGTAAAAACCGGATTGGATGTTCTGCGCGATTCAGGATTTAAAGTTCTTGAAGGTAAAAATGTTGGGCTCATTACAAATCCAACAGGTGTAGATGCTCGTTTGCGTTCTACCGTTGATATTTTCTTTGAACAAAAGAACTTCAAGTTAAAGGCTTTGTACGGCCCCGAGCATGGTGTGCGCGGTGATTTTGCAGCAGGCGACCATGTTGGGAATGATACGGATAAAGTTACCGGTTTACCGGTCTTTTCATTGTACGGCGAAAACCGTAAACCAAAAAAAGAGATGCTGACCGGAATAGATGTTTTGGTTTATGACATTCAGGATATTGGCTGCCGTTCATACACCTATATTAGTACCATGGGAATGGTTATGGAAGCCGGTGCCGAAAATAATATTCCTGTGATTATTCTTGACCGACCCAACCCGCTGGGTGGCAATAGAATTGAAGGCAATATCGCCGAATCCCCGTACTTTTCATTCGTCAGCCAGTTCCCTATCCCATATGTATATGGACTTACCTGTGGAGAGCTTGCACAGTTTTTAAACGCTGAAAAGATTCTCAAAAACGGTGTGCAATGCGATTTGACAATTATTCCAATGAAGGGTTGGAAACGCAGCATGACATTCGAAGAAACAGGGCTTCCTTGGGTTCCAACATCTCCACATGTGCCGCATGCTTATTCACCGTATTATTATGTTGCCTCGGGGGTTATTGGCGAGCTTGGTGTGTTTAACGAAGGTGTTGGCTACACGATACCATTTCAGGCATTTGGTGCTGAATGGATGAACGCGGCTCAACTCGCGGATAAAATGAACAGCCTTCATTTGCCCGGTGTCATCTTCAGGCCAATGTCTTACAAACCATTTTACGGCGGGAGTAAAAACAAAAATCTTCAGGGTGTGCAGATACACATTACTGATTACAAGACTGTTTCGTTAATGGGTATTCAATTTGCCTTCCTGAAAATTCACAGTGAAATGTATCCTGACAAAAAACCTTTTCTTCTCTGTGAAAAATCACGAATTAGCATGTTCGATAAAGTATGCGGCAGTAAAAATGTCCGTGAAATAATTGATAACGGGTTCAACATGAAAGAACTCAACGATTTTCTCAACAAAGATGTTCAAAAATTCCGTGAAATTAGCAGTAAATATTTTTTGTATTAGTATCCTTTTTTCAATAATACCATTAAAAGCTCAGTATGCTGTTTTGCCGTGGGTAAACAACTCGGCATATTACGGCAAATGGAAACTGGCGGTGGAACTGCCATCCTATGCATCCAAGCTTTCGAGGGAGATGTTTAATCTCGATTTCATCTCCCCTTCCAATTTTTTATCAATCAGTGATTCGGTACAGGAAAATTACTTTACATCCGAAATCCGGCCTGATATTGAAATTCTAAAAAACCTTACTGCAAAGACACATGCTGAATATGCAATCCTTGGCGAGATAGAAA
>JACPGF010000113.1 GCA_016182615.1 Ignavibacteriales bacterium | reverse complement strand
GGACAGTTCAGAGGGTCGGTGTGTTTCACGGTTGCTTAAGCCGATAATTTTTACCAGTTCCGATGCATGCTCAAGGGCTTCCTTTTTCGATTTACCCGCTATCATTTGAGGAATGGCAATATTCTCTAACGTGTTAAACTCAGGCAGTAAATGATGAAACTGGAAAACAAAACCGGAGACTGCCGCCCTGAAATTCGAGAGTTGTGTATCATTCATTTTACTGATATTGGTATTGTCAATAAAGACATCACCGGCATCGGCTTTATCTAATCCGCTGATAATATGGAGTAATGTACTTTTCCCTGCACCGGATGCACCAATGATGACTGATATTTTTGCCTTTGGTACCTGAATGCTGATATTTTTTAATACAATTAGTTCGTTCTTATCGGTTTTATAGGACTTGCAAACGTCCTCGGTATATATAATTGTGTCGTGCATGTGCTTTTTCTATCTGAAACATATATAAAAATACGAAAAACAGGGCTTAATGTTGTTAAAGCCGTAAGTATTTATAGAAGTTTTTATAAAAAAGTGTATTTTTGCAGAAACAGCTACTTAAACGCCTGATGCAAAAAACAATTCGAATACTATTATACGATGAAGAAGATACACTCGCATCTGAACTTCACAAACTACTCGAACGATATCCCGAAGCAGAATTACAAATTGCCTCGCATATCAATGATTTGATTATCTGCCTTGATGATATGCAGCCGCATATTATCGTGGTTAATGATAAAATATCATCATACGAGAGCCTTACAGCACTTGCCCTGCTAAAACGCAGACGGCTGGGGGTACCTCATGTCATTATGTATGATGCTTCACATGCAATTAAAGAGTTACGGAATAGCGGTCTTGGCGGTTTTGTTCAGTTAATCGAGGAAATAAAACTATTCCTTGATACCATTGGCGACAACAATCAGGCAGAAATGGAATCGTTCAAAAGGACTACCCGTAACGAAATGCCATTGCTGGCAGAAATCGTCAAAGAGTTTTGCGATTTGGTATTTATCCTAAATGAACAAGGTGAAATTTCCGGATGGGCAAAAAATGAATTTTCACTTTTGCCTGCGATTAGAATCGGCGATACTATTGTTGAGACTTTGACCATGCTCATGGGGAGAAATGAAGTGCTGAGCATATTGGATTCATTGCAGACCAATACCCCGAAGGAATTTGAAATTACCTGTGAAGATGAGGGTAAGCGGAGCTATTTTGCAGTCCGGATTTTCCCAATCGCAAGTGGCGAAAAACTTCTTTCATTACAGGATTTAACTTCTATCAGGCAATCGGAGTCGCAGTTAATACACCGGAATAAACTGCTCGAAACTCTGCCCTTGGGCATTGTTCTTGTTAATCTTGATGATAAAATTACCTACGCCAACCATTACGCGTTTTCGTTGTGCACACGCAGCCGAAGTGATATATACGGAAAAAATCTGGAAGAAAGCATTCCCATGATTTTTCCTGCAGAAAACTCTTTCGAGATTAAACAGGTGCTGTTCGCAGAGGGTGCATGGAGCGGGGAAATCTACATCAAATTAATTGATGATACTCAGCAATTATTCCAGTTACGTGCCATGCTGCAAAAAAGCATGCATGATAAAGTGAATGGTATTATCTATCTCTTTGAGCCGAAAGAAGGGCGTTTTGCAGCGCAGTATCAACATATTGTTGAGAATTTCGCGGAGGGTGTTTTCATCCTCTCGCAGGACAAAGTTGCATTTGGCAATGAAACCCTAGCCCGGATGCTTGGTTATTCGACATTTGAATTGACTGAACAGTCAATCTACCATTTTATCGAAAAAGATGACGTTGCACTTTTTGCTGAAAAGTTTATGGATATTTCCGATCATCTTGAAAATGAACATGTTTTCGAAGTGCGTTTTATTCATAAAAATGGCATTAACCGTATCTACGCGGAAATAAGGCTGGCATTAATGCAGTATGCTGATGAAACAGTAATACTTGGTGTCGCGAGGGATATTACTGAAAGAAAAATGCATGAAATGCTGTTTGATTCGGGTGGACCTGAGAAAGATCCAAATCTATTGCTCACTAATCAAAACCTGAAAGATCATGATTTTAGGACTTTTCTGAATGCAATTATGGGGTTTGCAGACATACTCCGGGACAGGTTCAGGGAGTATTACGATGACCAAAACCTTTTTTTATATGCAGAGCGAATTTTTAATTCAGGCCAGAAGATGCTGCAAGTGCTTGAAGAAAATCCCTCGGTAACAGAACTTGCCGCCTCACGGGGCGGTGTTACAGTAGAATCAATTGCAATACAGGAACTGGTAGATGAGTGTGCTGCCCGCGTGGAGCAGGCGGCAGAAAACAAAAACATTAAAGTTTCAGTTGTGCATAATACAAAATACTGCATACTTGGTGACCGGAAAAGGCTTTTGGAAGTTGTATTAATGCTGCTTGAGAATTCGGTGGCAAATACGAATGCCGGGTATATATTAATCGACTCGGGGTTTGACCGGCTTAAAAATATGCCGTTTATAAAAATAAAAGACAGCAGTGAAGGCATTGATGAACAAGTATTGCCTTTTCTGTTCAATCCGGTTGTCGATAATCCACTGGTGTTAGATGATGAATTGCATCATACTGCTGAAATACTTACTAAAGCAAAGCGGCTTGTTCATGTAATGAACGGCAGGCTTGAGGTACTGTCATCACCGGCAAAAGGTTTAACAATTACGCTCCTCTTTCAGTTGGATGAACGCTCAGCCGAAGATGATCAAAAATCTAACATTTTTTACACGGTTTCTCCGGAATTGCTTTATCTTAATGACATTCGCCCGCATATTCTCATCATCGAAGATGATCCGGGAAGCAGTAAGATGCTTGAAGTGACCTTGAAAAATATTTCTAAGCTTGAGTTTGCCGCGAACGGGCACGAGGCGATTCAATGCATTCAACACAATCATCTCAGGGGCATGTTTTTTGATTTGGTGCTTTTGGATATCGGCCTGCCGGATCCGTGGAATGGTATTACTTTACGGAAGCATTTAATCGAAAGATTTCCGGAATACCAGAAAATACCCTTTATTGCCGAAACAGCATTTGTGACAAGGAACGAAAAAGAGAAAATTATTGAATCTGGTTTTGATGGTTTTATTTCTAAACCTATTGACAGAAGATTTTTAATTAAAACATTAGCTTCAGCTATGAGGCGCATCCGAGGAGAACAGTAAGCAATGCAAGAGCAGAATGATAATATATTACAGGATTTTCAAAAAGATGTTATTGATGAAAGCTTTAAGCAGCCGGTGGTTGTTGATTTTTGGGCCGAATGGTGCGGCCCGTGTAAGGTGCTGGGTCCGGTATTAGAAAAACTTGCTGCAAAATCGGACGGAGCATGGAAACTGGTTAAAATTGATACTGATGTCAATCCCGAGCTGGCTCAAATGTTCGGTATCCGTAGTATCCCGCTTGTTAAAATATTTAAAGATGGTAATGAGGCAGATGAGTTTGTTGGCGCGTTACCCGAGCAAAAAATTGTTGAGTGGCTAAATAAACATATTAAAATAACTAAAACAAGTGACTATGATGTTGCGATAAAACTGCTGGCAGAGGGAGATAAATCCGGAGCAACGGCGCTGTTGGAGCAAATGCTGGATGGTGAACAACATAAAAGAGCAAGAGTTTTGCTTGCCAAGCTTTGCCTTTTTACTGATATGCAAAAAGCGGAAACGTTTATTGAAGGATTAGACCCGGAGAAAGAAGACTGGGAAATTACCGAAGCATTAAAAACAATCACCGGCCTTTTCGCGCAACTGAAAGATAAATCCGTATTTCCCGATGCAACAGTGAGGAGTACGTTTTTACAAGCTTGTTCAGCCATTCAATCGCAAGAATTTAACTTGGCGCTGGATTTGTTTATCGCTGCAATCCGTGAAGACCGGTACTACATGGATGATTATGCCAGAAAACTGTGCATCGCGCTATTTAAATATCTGGGAGAGGAACATCCGGCAACAATAAGCCACCGCAGAGATTTTGGCAGGGCACTATACATATAGGAGGAATGGATGGCAAATGCAGAATTTTATCAGTTAACAGAGGCATACGATCTGGCTTTTTCTGACAGGGATTTTGATGTTGAATGCAAGTTTTATGACTGGTGTTACAATACACATGGTTCACCTATTCCATCAAGCCGACAGCCATCAATGATTGAACTGGCATGCGGACCGGCGAACCACTGCCGGGTTTATGCCCGTAATGGCTGGAAAACCGCGGGGCTTGACCTCTCAGGTGACATGCTTGAATATGCTGCGATGAAAGACGCGCAGGCAGGGGTAGCAACTGCATATTACGAGCAAAACATGGTGGATTTTTCGATAAATGAAATATATGACTTTGCCGTAACTCCGCTGGAAAGTATCTCCCATATTCTCACGAACACAGATTTGATTACCCATTTACGTACTGTTGCACGTCATCTCCATACTGGCGGCATTTATATTATCGAAAGTACGCATCCCCGATTCTTTTTCCCGGATGAAGAGGAAAATACTTGGAAGGTAACGCGAGGTAATCAGGAGATTGAACTACTTTTTGGCACCCCGGATGATGAGTATAACCATGTTGCACAGGTTTGGGATGTGACTACCGGAATAAAAATTTCCGAGAATGGTACAGTTGTTCATCACGTGGAAACCATCAGCAAACACCGCTGGTTCTTATATCAGGAATTACAAATGCTTATACAGTTGGCAAATTGTTTCAGAGAGGCTCATTTCTACGGGTCATACACCATACCACCCGTATTCTTAGATGATTCAGAGCAATCAGATGCACTTATCATGGTACTTAAAAAATAATTATGAGTTATGAATAACGAATGCTGAGTGATGAGTAACGCAATCTACGGGGTAAGGAGTGGGAGCATGAATGAACAACTGGCGGTTGGGGCAGTAGGGAGCAGATTGCAAAGGCTCTGTTGAAGTACTGATTTAGAATTTGTATTAACAAAAGTCAATAGTTTCATTCGACTGATAGAGTGTAAGTTAGCATGATAGAAAAATTACATGCAAATAATATAGACTCCCCAGGGAAGAAATTATTTCCCAATAAACGTACAACGGAAATACTGGCGAATGCCAGAGTAGAATGAGGCTCTGTGGACGTTGTCGAATAATTAAAAACGGGTAAAATAAACCAACGAAATTGAGCAAAAGTCCATTTGGTTTGGAGTTTTATACGCATGGTTTGACCAATGCCTGCCAAGGGGCGGCGGGGTGAAGCCGGAGCAAATTTAAGTTAGCCTTTTGTCATTGGCAGTTAAAATTGCGATAGTCTGACTTGCCCCCGGATTCAGCGGTTGAATGAAGACCTCTTGTCAAGCATTTTTATCCTAAAATTTCAGCTGAAACACGAAATAATATTCCAAAAAAATTTAAGTTTTAACATCATCCTAAAAACCCGGGATTTTCATCTAACTACAAATTAATCTTTTATTGTTACATCCTTAAAGATTGTCGTCTATTGGGTGACAGGAATTGGTATTGGTTTTAGAATTGGTTTAATACTTATCAACAACCTTGCACTGCTTGCCATTATTTTTCAAAAATGTTCCACAGTTTTACTTTTCGAATGGAAGTTATAGAATTCATTATCTGATACAGAAACTTAATTACATGTAAATATAAAGTTAGAGTTTCCCCAAAAAATAAAGTTAGCAAAAATGATGTAAGTTTTGTAAATATAAGGAGATAAACAAAAGCAATCCGAAAGGAGAAAAGAATGCAAGCAAGAAAAAAAGAGTTGCCAGCATTTAGAGCTCTTCGCGTGC
>JACPGF010000105.1 GCA_016182615.1 Ignavibacteriales bacterium | reverse complement strand
GATGATGATGATGACTTTGAAGACGAAGAAGATTTAGACGATGATGAACTCGACGATGATTTGGACGAGGACGACGACGACTTTGATGACGATGACCTTGACGAAGATGATGAAGACGACGAAGATTTCGATGATGAAGACTTCGACAGCGATTTTGATGACGAGGACTTTGACGAAGATGATCTCGAAGACGAAGACTTCGATTTCGATGACGACGACGAAGACCTTGCCGACGAGGATGAGTTATAGTTTTTCTTAATTTTTGTAAAAAGCCCGGCTGTATTAGCAGCCGGGCTTTTTTTATACAAAAACGTAAAAACAACGGTGGTTTAATAAACCACCGTTGTTTTACTGTTTGCCGCAATTATTCCTAACCATGTTCTTCGATGCCCAATAAGCAGATTGCCTTATTCACTCAATAGAGTCCGGCGGGTTACCGCAGTTTGTACAGTTGCCCCCATTTTAAATTGTCCGATATGGGATTGCAGAGTTTCTGTCAGTCTGTTAAGATCTTCCGTTGCCCGCGCAACCTGTTGAATGCCTGCCGATGATTCTTGCATGACCGTGTTAATACTTTCAATATTCTTACCAATTTGTTCGGCCGTGGCACTTTGCTCCTCGCTTGTTGCAGCCACTTGTATTACAATATCCGTCACTTTGTTTGCACCCTCAACAATTTCGCGCAAAACCGTCCCGGCTTCCATGGCAAGTTTTTTACCTGTCTCTACTTCATGAACACCCTGCTTCATAGAAACAACAGCATCCCCGGTATCTTTTTGGATTTGTTTTATCATCGAAGCAATTTCTTTTGTGGCTTTCGTGGTTCGTTCGGCAAGTTTCCTAACCTCATCAGCAACCACAGCAAAACCCCTGCCCTGTTCACCTGCCCGAGCAGCTTCGATGGCTGCGTTTAACGCTAAGAGATTTGTCTGATCGGCAATTTCGTCAATAACCTGAATAATTTCACCTATTTTTTCAGAGTTTTGACCCAGTGCAAACACCGTTTCGGCTGATTGATTTACAACCACTGCAATTCTCTCCATTCCGGCAATTGTTTTTTGTACAACCGCTCCACCGGCCTGCGCTTTTTGTCCTGAATTTTTAGCAGTTTCGGCTGCAATGCTTGTGTTTTTAGATGTTTCAAAAATTGTTTTTGTCATCTCTTCTACCGCTGAGGCAACTTCGCTTGTCTGCGCACTTTGTTCCTGAGCGCCTGCTGCCATTTCTTCTGTACTCGATGAAATTTGTGTGCTTGCGCTTGCAGTTGCAAATACTGCTTCTGAAACAGCCCTCAGGGCTTCTGCAATTTTTTTAACTGATTGATTAAAACCGGAAAAAAGTTTCCCGATGTCATCATTAGACGTAACCGGCAATTGTACCGTCAAATCTCCCATAGCTAATTTATCCATCTGCACAAGCATTTGTGTTGTACTCGATGAAAGATAGATTTCCATTTTTTTCATCTTCGAAATGTCTTGCACAGTTTCGATATGTCCGGTTATTTCCCCTTTAGCGTTATAAATGTACGATGTGTCCACCTGAAAATTTCCACCGAACTGATCGAAGAAAGTTTGCGGTTGATTATTACGGAGCCTGGCAATGCCGCAGTTTTCGGTCTTGCATATTCCGGCTCCCCAATTGTTGCAGGGTTTTCCGGAAATTGCTTCACGTTTGGTTTTAAGTAACACTTCGACAGGTTTATTTATAAACGTCCAATTCATGTCGGTATCAGTTACCGAAATTGGAAATGGTATTGCATCGAGAAGCTGCTCATACCAAAAAACCTTTGCCAGCACTTTTTCGGTCATAACTTTAATAGCGTTGCTCAGCTTACCGACCTCATCATTCCGTTCGTATGTCTCAATTTTTAGGTTAAAATCTCCGGCAGCAATTTTATTGGCCGCACCTGTAATGGCTTTAAGCGGGCTTCCTATGCTTTTAGAGAGGTAATAACCCAGCCCAAGAGACAAGAGGATGGATATAATTAATATCCATTTAGTTTCGGAATTAACATCTGAATATTCTGCATCCGCTTTTATACGCAGTTTTTCCGCAACATTTCTGTTGATTTCAATGAGCTGGTTAAGAGTCTCAACTGATTTATCAAATTGCGGAACGGTTTCATTATTTAAATATACAACCGCCTGAACATTCCCTGAGGTGTCAGCTAAATCCATTACATGAAAAGACATTGTAAAGTATTTAGCCCAATGCGTCTTGAATACTGGAATTGCATCTTCTTCTTCTTTTTCCAGTTTTGTTGCACAGTATTCAGCAAAGATTCTGTCAATTTCATCGCCATCTTTTTTCATTTCCTGACGGCGCTCCCCCCGCATCTCTACCTGCTCGAAGAGATAAATACGCAGATCCCCACGCATCTCCATTAACTTCGATTTAATATGGCTCAAATCCCTTATGGGGACAAGCCTGTCTGCATACATTTCATTTGAATAGGCATGCATGTTTGAAACAGAAGTTAAATTGTTATACCCAAGATAGGCAACGACAAAGCTGAGAAAAAGAAACCCCAAAAACAGCTTTACGCGGATACTGAGATTAGCAATATAAGCCATAAGGGCACCTATTTATAAAGTGACATTAAAATTTATGAGTTATTTTAATTGTCGCATATATTGAAAAAATGTTTAGCTGGGTTCAGCTTACCTGCAATAACACATTAAAAACACGGGAAATTTGGAGCACCCTTGACGACTGATTACCACAACCTCTTCTCCTTTTGCTGGTAAAGCCGTTTGTTAGAAAGCGCGTGGACGATGCTGCAAATTGTTGTTGTTAAACAGCTTGCAGCAGATTCAAGTAACATCTCAATAAACGGAGGCATCTAAATTATAAACGATGCTACATCAACGTGTAGATATAGAGTTAAGTTTCTATCTCACTCCGCTTGAACTTAAAACACGGTATGGCAATCCTTATAGGACAATAATGTAGTAGAGCCATAGAACCGGGCTAAGCAGAGATGAATATCCGGATTTTTCGTGTGAGCCTCCTCTGATTTAATTTCAGTATCGAATCCTACTCATGAATGCAGCATTTGTGTACCAAGCCAGCAATTGCCTGGAGTTGGATTTGTAGGTCATTTTTTGAAGCATACAACAAATGCGTCCCGCACCTGCAGTCACTCGACCCGAAACGGGTAGCAGCAGGCTGTACCCCGTCCAGAGCGCCTATCATGCCGGCAAGTTCATGCTCAAAATCTTTCCCGGTTGCCCAAGTAAAAATGTTTACCAGTTTGGCATGTTCTAAAAAATAGTCAATGTGCCAGTGTTTCTTTTTATCGTGCGAGCAGTGCCTCATCAAACGGCTGTATAAACCGCCGCTGCCGTGTGCACTGCCAGCATAGTAATAATAACCTTTTCTAAAAATCTCTTCACGTTTTCCAAAACAAATGGTTACCGGTTTAGGTAATTTCATACAAAGCAGGTAAACGCCTTTCCCTTTACTGAAAGGCGGCTGAACTGTAACCAAGAGTAATTAAACCTCTATTTCAACAGAGCGCAAAAATGCCGCGCTCTCCTCCGGCAATGCCGAACTGATGAACATGCCGCTGCCAAGTTCAAAGCCCGCCGCGGTGTTCAACCGCGGTACAATTGCCAGATACCAGTGAAAATATTCGGATCTGCTATCGCGTACCGGACTGGATCGAATGGTAAAATTATAGTCGGGATTGCCAAGCGCGGTATATAGCCTGCCAAGTGTAGCCTTAAGATTTACCGCGATATCACTCATTTCATTTGAATTTATGTCATCAAACGAGGACACATGCCTTTTAGGGAATATCCAGATATGAAACGGCGAAAGAGCCGCGTACGGAATAAATGCGGTAAAATGTTCAGTATCTGTTATTATACGTCTGCCATCATGCAGCTCGTCATGCAGTGTTCTGCAAAACAGGCACTCTCCATGGTCATCATAATACCGTATTGCCAACTCCATTCGCATACGCACTTGAAACGGTGTTACCGGCGTAGCCACAATTTGCGAGTGCGGGTGCACCAATGAAGCGCCAGCCCTGAGACCGTGATTACGGAAAATAATTATTGATTCGATGTATTGCTGATGGCGTATCTGCCGGTACCGGTCGCGGTACATCCTGAAAATATCCGATATCTCGTGAATACTCATCTTGTTCAGAATCAGGTCATGCCGGGGATGCTCGATAAGCACTTCATGCGCACCGGTAGCTTCCATCGACCTGTAGATGCCATTAATAGTACGCTGCGCGCTGCCCACGTTAGTTAACGCGGGAAATTTATTGGCTACAATACGCTGCTCCCAAGTACCCGATAACGGATGCCTGAGTATGTCTCCCGGTGATAGAGCCTCGTTACCGGGGCAAAATGGACAATTACTGTCGTGCACAGGGATGGCCGATGCATCCGGCAGTGGACGCGCGAACTGGCTGGGCCGCTTGGCCCGCTCTGTTGATATAACAACCCATTCACCGGTGATAATGTTTTGTCGTATTTCCGGCATAGCGTGTTACCCGTATTTAATAAAATAAAACCGGGGTACCAAAGCACCCCGTTAATTATAGACGATAAACTAAACTCAGATTAAATTATTATTCCTTATAGATGCTACTTGTTTTATTCCAATCCCTTAACGAACAAGAAATGAACAAACCGAGCAACATTTAACCCCAATAATGCATTACAATCGCAGGAAGATAGTAACCTCTTCAATAACATACAGTTGCAGACCCCTCTCCTTGCGAAGGTTCGCCGCGGCGAAACAACTTAAGGATTGACAAAATTATAAAAATGGTTTTTCCGAAGTCCCCCTTTTTGAAAAGGGGTTGTTCGCCGCGGCGAAGCGGGGGAATCGTTTTTAGGCAGTGCCAATGCCGCTAAAACAATTCTCCCGTCTCGCTAAAGCGATCCACCCTCCTTTCAAAAAGGAGGGACTTGGAAACTTTGCGCAACTTTTTTCCTTAAGTTGACAGCATTGCCCCGAAGGGGGCGAACCGCAATGCTTAGTTGCTAAGAATTTCTATTTTCTGAAATTTATTGCAATTGTTCACGTTATTTCCGAATAGGTGAAGATATCTATTAATCTACATAAGGTTCGCCCCCGTTCGGGGACGAAAATATGTTTGTTTTTGTTCCGCGGGTAAGAAACCCGCGGTTATTGAGATTTAACCCCTTCGGGGTAAAAAAGCAGTGCTGTCTTCAACTACTTTTGGGGTAAAAAAAGCAATGCTGTCAACAACCTCATGCATTCAAGGATAAAAATGCTGTATGCCCTTTAATTAGCCAACTCAATCCTTATCCTGTACGAACATTACTGCTATTCCGGCAATAAACATCGAAATGCCGCCAATTATTAATGCAAACATCGGGTCGTTGCCAAAGTAGTGGTGGATAAGCCAGCCAAGAATACCCGCGGCGGTTATCTGCGGTATAACAATAAAAAAATTAAATATGCCCATGTACACGCCCATTTTATTTGCAGGCAGTGCACCGGCAAGAATAGCGTATGGCATTGATAAAATAGAAGCCCACGCCAAACCGATACCGAGTTCGGATAACAGCAGCAGTTCAGGCGATTTGATTATGCTAAATGAGAACAGGGAAATACCGCCAATAAACAAGCTAATCATGTGAACCGTCTTGCGGCTGGTATATTTTGCAATAAGCGGCAGTAAAAAAGCCGTAATTGCAGCAAAGCCGTTGTAAACCGCGAACAATACTCCTACCCAATCGGCACCCTGATTATACTGCGCTGATGCTGCATCCGTTGCGCCGTAAATGTGCCTTGTAACTGCTCCGGTCGTGTAAATCCACATGGCAAATAATGCGAACCATGAAAAATACTGCACTACGGCAAGTTGTATCATGGTTTTTGGCATGCTGCCAAAGGACTTGATAATATCACCAAATCCGTGCAGTAAACCTTTGTTTTCTTGTTTGTATTTCTCAAACTCGGCAATATTTTCCGGCGGGTACTCTTTCGTGCGGAAAACCGTCCATGAAACGGCACCGATAAATGCAAGAGCACCGATGTAAAAAGAGTACTGAACGGAAAGCGGGATTTCACCTTTCGGTGCGGTGTTTGCAATATTAAACCAGTTGGTAAATATATATGGCAAAGCCGACGCAACTATCGCTCCGAGGCCAATGAAAAAACTCTGCACGGCAAATCCGGTTGTCCGCTGCTCTGAAGGAAGAATATCGGCAACCAAAGCCCTGAATGGCTCCATAGATATATTAATTGAAGCATCAAGTATCCACAACATTCCGGCAGCAACCCAAAGAGCGGGTGAGTTTGGCATGATGATAAGTGCCAGTGAAGCTAAGATAGCACCGATAAGGAAATAAGGGCGGCGGCGGCCAAGCTTGTTCCACGTCCTGTCACTTAGATACCCGATTATAGGTTGAATTATCAGACCGGTAGTAGGGGCGGCAATCCAAAGAATGGGAATAGCATCAATACTGGCGCCGAGCGTTTCAAAAATGCGGGAAACATTAGCATTTTGCAGGGCAAATCCAAACTGAATACCGAGGAAGCCAAAGCTCATGTTCCAGATTTGCCAGAAATTTAGTTGCGGTTTTTTCATGATTGTAAGATTTCGGGTGAATGTTCCGGGAAAATTATCTATCAATACCATTAATATAGATAAATCCAAAAAAATATTTCTTAATTTTGTACGACATGTTTCATAATTAACAGATAAGCAATCAAAATGGGAACAATTCCACTTTTAGAACAAATATGTGAAAAAGCCGCTCAACGCAAAAAAACGGTAGTTTTACCGGAGTCGCACGATGAGCGTGTATTAAAAGCAGCAGAATCATTAACGCAGCGCGGAATCGCGCAGGTTATTACACTCGGTAACGAAGAAACCATCCGTGCATCAGCGGCAAAACACGGGGTTAACCTGCAGGGGGTCAGAATAATTGATATGGAAAAATCGGAGAAACTGAGCGATTTTGCCAATATCTTTTACAATAAAAGAAAACACAAAGGTGTTACCATAGAGCAAGCCCGCGAAACTATGAAACGCGATTTGTTTTTTGCCGGCATGATGCTGGCTGAAGGCATGGCAGATGCGGTTGTCGGGGGCTCCTTTGCTTCAACAGCCGATGTTATGCGTGCATCCATACAATGCGTTGGCATGAAGGAAGGCATTTCTCTCGTATCCAGCTTCTTTCTGATGTGCTTTCCTGAAATGGTTTATAGTTATGCAGACTGCGCCGTTGTTCCAAATCCCGATGCTGGCCAGTTAGCAGACATCGCGATTAGCACTGCCGACAACCATGCAAAATTGACCGGTGAAAAAGCGTACGTTGCAATGCTCTCTTTCTCAACAAAAGGTTCTGCTGAACATGAACTGGTTGACAAGGTGCGGCAAGCTACTGCCCTTGTTAAAGAAAAGCGCCCTGACCTTGCCGTTGACGGTGAATTGCAGTTTGACGCTGCTGTTGTTGACAGCATAGGCAAGAAAAAAGCACCGGGCAGCGAAGTTGCAGGTCGTGCAAATGTCCTTGTCTTCCCCGACCTTCAGGCAGGAAATATCGGATACAAAATTGCACAACGCATGGGCGGTGCAGAGGCAGTAGGACCGGTTAATCAAGGCCTAAAAAAACCGTATTTCGATTTAAGCCGCGGCTGTAGTGTCGAAGACATTGTTAACACCGCAGCAATTGCTTTGCTGATGGCCTAAAAAATAATTTGTTAATAATACCCGCAGGTTGTATTTTAATTGTTGACTTGTATGGGTTAAGAAGAATCACATCTTCGTGTTCTTTTTACTAGTGGTTTCTTCAGGGTTGGCTTTGCGCACCATAGTCAACCCTTTTGTATTTTAAACCAGCATCTCAGTCTTAACTGTATCTGGATCGTCTCTGCATTGCTAGCAAAACATGCACGCCGCACAAAATATCTCAAGCGATTCCAGTTTCCATCGCCATCCAAACTAAAAATTCCAGGTTTACCTGTTTTCTTTACCCGCCAAACTCTTTATCTTGCAGGCACACTTTTAATAGAACCGGATGTATCGATTTTTTTTATGTTTGCTGATATTTGTTGCTGCCCATAATGCGGCCGCCCAAACCGGAACGGTAAAATGGGGCAAAGTAAACAAATCGTATGGAGTGAATCCAACGGAACATCCCCACGAAAACTTCACTGTGTCTTTTAAAAAGCCTTCTGACATCCTGGTAAAACCACTCTTTGCCGTTTATCAATATTTTATCTCCGAGCCCGACGGTTCACGCTGCCCCTTCTCTCCAAGCTGTTCATCGTTTTTTTTGCAGGCCACGGAACAGGTATCTTTTCCGGCAGCATTATTTTTAACAGCAGACCGCCTTACCCGCGATGCAAATTTTATCAACCGGGGGAAACTGTATCATCTGGATAAAGCCACAAACAAGCTCCTCGACCCTGTATCTAAATATAAAAATGCCCCTCAGGGCAGCAAATAAGGCGGCAGATGCGTTATCTTCTATTAACACTCCTTCTGCTTTCACCTCTTACAGCGCAGGGATTGCCATTCCGCCAAGCTCATGAACGGCTTGCATTTGCCAACCACTTGTTCTGCAGTGCGGACTATCTCCGCGCAGCCGAAGAATATGCAGCCTTACCCGCGCAGGATTCAACGCTGTTTTTCCGTTCTCTCTGTCTCTTGCATTTAGACAACATTGATTCAGCCCTAATAGTGGTACGGCAGCTCCAAAACAATTTGTTTAAAGCGGAGTTCTACCGGAACATGGCGCGGCTTTCCTTTAATTCGGCACACCCGGAAAAAATGCACAGTTTATTAAACACTAATGCACCTGAATCCTTACACCATGAGTTCATTCCACTAAACTGTGTATATAAATTTATGCAGCATGGCTATGCTGAAAAGAACAACGAAAATAATACCGGTCCCGTATTGTTCCATGAGTTTATGAAAAGTCAAACCAAGGCGATGGAGCGCGCGCGGTACAGCCCGATGCTTGCAGCCGGGCTTTCGGCAGTACTGCCCGGTTTGGGTAAAATATACACCCGCAGCTATGAAGAAGGCGCGTTCGGCTTTATCCTGACTGGATTGTTTACCTACCTTACCATTGAAAATTTTAAGCACCATCATACAGCACGGGGATGGATAACGGGAGTGAGTGCTACACTGTTTTATGGCGGCACGATATACGGCTCATACAAACAGGCAATTATTACAACGGCAAAAGAGGAGGATGCGGTTAAACAGCAAACCTTGCAATTTCTACAAGACAATGATTACTTTTTGCAGCCACAAATGGTAAAACCGCCATGCGAGTAAGACATGATATTCTCTCCGTTTTTTACGCCATTTTATTCATGCTTAGCGGAATCACCAGTGCACAGGCTGCACCGTCCGGCGATTCTGTTTTTGTCTTGCAACTCCGCTTTGCCGATTCCCTCCTGCAATCCGGCAACCCTTTTGATGCCGTAACGGAGTATGAGCGGGTTTTATTTTTTGACAAACAGAAGACTTATGCACGCAGGGTATTACTCGGGCAGGCGGAAGCTTACCTGCAAGGAGGTAAATACACGTTTGCAATAGATTGTATGAACCGGGCGCTTGCCTTTTCAAAAAGCAGTGCTGAAATACAGGATTTGCAATTCGCCCTGATACAAGTCCACATCCTTAATAAAAACAGCAGTCAGGCTTACGGCATTTTAGATGCAATGGCTCAAAACCGGCAGAATGTTTCTCTGCTGCCTGCTCTAAACTACTGGTACGGCTGGGCAAAGATATTTGATGATGACTGGAAAGCCGCGGCTGAATATTTTGACAAATGTGATTCGGCAAAATTTCTAAAAAATTTCTGTTTGGATGTGGATAATAAAAAATATCCTGTTAGTTTTATAAAGCTTATTTCTGCTGTTTTGCCGGGCAGCGGTTCAATATACACCGGGCACTACTTTAGCGGCGCACTTTCTTTGGGTTGGAACGCTTTGTTTGGTTATCTTACGGTACAGGCTTTGCAAGAACAACGGGTGCTTGATGCTTTGCTGATTGGTGATTTATTATTGCTGCGTTTTTACACCGGAAACCTGGAAAATGCAGAGAAATACGCCTTAGAGAAAAACAAAGAAATACACGAGAGTGCATTACATTATTTAGAAACTGATTTTCAAGGAGCCAAACCGTGAGTACATCCGAAGAACAAATTCGGGAACTGGTTATTAAAGGGATTAAAGAACTGGGTAAAAACGCCTCACCCGATGCATTAAATGCATACGTTTCGCAGCAGTTACAGCAAAACGGCGGCGATTTGCCGGCATCAACAGGAAAAGCAGGTGACCGGGCAATTCTTACCGCCTTTGGTGTTAACCACCCGGGTGTTATCAGTGCCGTATCTGCAAAACTCAGCGCGCAGAACTGCGATATTCTGGATCTTTCGCAAAAAATCATGCAGGAGTTTTTTACCATGATTATGCTGATTGACCTCTCGGGCAGCAACACAACAATTAAGGACTTGCAGGAAGAAATGAACAGTATCGCTGAAACCCTGAAAATTAAAATTTATCTTCAGCATGAGGATGTTTTCCGTTTCATGCACAGAATCTAACACCTAAACGTTTAAGAAGGAAAATACCGTGCCTTACGAGTTTGAAGAGATACTCTCGACCATTAAAATGACGGAAGTGGAACATTTTGATATCCGCACCGTTACCATGGGCATTAGCCTGCGTGACTGTGCCGACAGGAATGTTGCCGTAACCGCCCAAAAGATTTATGAAAAAGTTGTACGCTACGCCGGGCAACACGTAAAACTGGCTCAGGAAATTGAGCACCGCTATGGCATCTCCATTGCCAACAAAAGAGTTGCCGTTACCCCTATTGGCATAGTCGGCGATGGTTTTGGCGTGGAAGAATACGTTAAACTGGCCGAAGCATTAGACAAAGCTGCCGATACGTGCGGCATCGATTATATTGCCGGATATTCGGCTCTTGTACAAAAAGGTTTTACCCGCGGCGACCGTGCCTTGGTTGATTCGATTCCCTACGCGCTATCTACAACAAAAAAAGTCTGTTCCAGCGTTAACATCGGCTCAACAAAAGCCGGTATAAACCGGTGCTTTCCACGGTGTCTCGGAACCCGAAGTTGTTCTTAACGTTGGCATCAGCGGGCCGGGTGTTGTGCTCGATGCAATCCGCGCTGCCGGGCAGGTAGGTTTCCAGGATTTAGCCGAAGTAATTAAAAAAACCGTTTTCAAGATAACCCGTGCAGGTGAACTTATCGGCCGCAAAGTTGCCGAAAAACACGGTATCGAGTTCGGTATCGTTGATATTTCACTAGCACCCACACCCGCCGAAGGCGACAGCATTGGTGATATACTTATTGCAATGGGAGTTGAAGATGTCGGTGCCCCTGGCACTACCTGTGCCCTTGCCATGCTGAACGATTGCGTTAAAAAGGCGGGACTCATGGCCAGCCAGTCGGTTGGCGGTATGAGCGGTGCATTCATCCCCGTGAGTGAAGATCAGGCAATGATACGGGCTGCAGAGCGCGGTAATCTCTCGTTAGAAAAGCTCGAAGCGATGACAGCCGTTTGCTCGGTAGGTTTAGACATGGTTGCCATACCCGGCGACACACCAGCCTCCACTATTGCAGGAATTATTGCCGATGAATCGGCAATTGGTGTTATTAACGACAAAACGACGGCAGCGCGCATTATTCCCGCGTACGGTAAAAAAGCCGGTGAGTTTGTTGATTACGGCGGCCTGCTCGGCAAAGCGCCCATCATGCCTGTCCGCACCATCAGCTCGTACAACCTACTCTCCCGCGGCGGCAGGTTCCCCGCCCCTACGCGCAGCTTGACTAATTAAAATAGCCACATACAATCAACAAAAAAGCCCCGGAAACCGGGGCTTTTGCATTACATAATGCCGCATTGATTTAGCTGACAAAAATCATTTTGTCAAGTTTTTTAACAAAAATATTTTTGTTAACGTGCAGAGTTGCAGTAGTCATAAAAAAACCGCCCAACAGGCGGTTTTTTGTAAACTTAATTTCCTTTGTATTTAGTCAGGCCGCCGCCGCTTGTGGCAATCCAGTAATACTTGTTTGAATCACGCCTGACGGCTTTAATCACATTCGATTGAAGAAAACCATTGTTAACCCGTAAAAATACCGGTGCATTTGCGCTGCCGGTTGTACATTTACCAAGCCCTTGATTGGTCGATACCCACAGGTAGTTTTCGGAAGTCAGTAAAATGTCATAGATATCTTTGCCGGTAAAATTGGAGAATGTTATTAATGGATCGCCGGTAATTGGGTTTGATAACGATGAGGTCAGGTCAATGCGGCCTCTGGTATATTGGAAGGTTCCGCCAGCGTCACCAGCCCCGATGGTGCCTATCCATCCATGCCCGTTGTACTCAATTGCAAATGCTGAGACCGTACTATTGGTAAGACCGGGTAAACTATACCGGGTTGAACCGGAATAAGCATAAAGTCCCGCTGATGTACAAACATAAAGAAGACCTGTCCGCGAAACAGCCAAAGAGCGTATCCACATAGTACCCAAAAATTCATTGTCAAGTTTCTGGCAAGTGTTACCTGAAAACAATACCAAACTGTTTGCAGTACCAACAAAAAGGCTATCTCCGGAGCCAACTCGGATTGCAGTAATAATATTTGATGTTAAACACGTATTACCGGTGTTATAAACGGTAAATGATCCGCTATTTAACTTTGCTAAGCCATTGTTTGTGCCTACCCACAGATTTCCGGATATATCTTCAGTTATACAATTAATAATATTTCCCGGTATGTTTGAATTGCTGGTTGAATAATTTGTCCAGCTTAATTCATCGTATCTTGTTAATCCGGTTGAATTACCACCCAGCCATTTTACATCATGTGCATCAACAAAAATCGTGTTAAAATACAATTCGGGTATTCCACAGTTTTCAGGAAGATAGGTTACCCACAAAGTTGTATCCTTCATGCTAACGGTATTATTCGTAATTTTTTCACTGACGACCTTTACTTTGGTAACGGCATCAATACAACTGGCATACCTGTACCGGATGTTATAATCACCGGGAAGGCCTGTAGCTGAGTCGCCAATATAAATATCCGCGCTGTCAGGGAATGAATCACAATAAATAGTGCCCCGCATTCTGGGGTTTTGGGTAAAGTCAACCATAATTGCTGTTTTAACCCCCTGTGGAGCCATTGCTGTGAACACAGTATCACGGAAATCTGCCAATCTAAGGGTTATGGCATTCGTGTCAGATGCTAACCAAACCAAGCTGTCCGGGGTTTTTTGCCCCATGTTTTTACCGTTTATAAAAATTGTTGCTCCTGAAGGCTTTGAATCAATGGTCAGTGTCCGGTACACTCCGGTGTTGGTTTCATCGGGATATGTTACCGCCTGCTCGCATGAACTGAATAGCAGCAATACACTGCCCAGAACAATTGTTGACAGCCCTAGTTTTATTTTATTTGACATAGAATAATATTTTTGCTTTTTAATGTGACATGCAAGATACTAATTTTTTTTCATGACTTCGCCCACGAAAAAGCGAAATAACTGAAACAGTGCTAATATATTAAAAGAGCCGACAACCCCAAAATAGGGCAAAATAACTACCTATTGTTATTGCCACCTGGTATCAGCAAACAGGGCAGTTTAATTATATACAACCATCACTGTCATTTCGGCTTGATTGATGATAAAACGGCAAATCCGGCTGTCCTTTTCTGTGCTTCCATCCTTATCCCTTATTCCGTAAAAAATAAAAAATTACACGTGATAAAATCCCATACGGATTTTTTCCATTTTATCACCCACTCACAAATTACACCTCCCAAAAATATAATCCTTCATATCAATAAAGCCCCTCTTTCCATTCCCCACCCGCCTGAACAGCATGTCCGAATGTTTCATGCGGGCGGATGCAGGCGGACAGAGCATACATTTTTCATTTCTCATTATTAATTATTCATTAATTTTGTATAAGCTATTTTTACAAACTCAACACCCTGCATTTTATGAAACCACTTCACGCTCATCAGTTGAATAACTTTTTTTATGCAAAAGCCATCTGCATACCCGGTGCCTCCGGAAAAGAAAAATCCATAGGCTATGAATTATTAAAAACAATTAAAAGCTATGGGTTTACCGGTAAAATCCTGCCGGTTAACCCCAACACCCCGGAAATTCTTGGATACCAGTGCTATCCGAGTGTTGAGGCAATAACCGAAACAATTGATTTGGCTATTGTTGTGGTTCCTAAAAAGTTTGTTTTTGATACCATAACCTCGCTGCTTGCTAAAAGTGTCAAATCCATCGTGCTGATTACCGCCGGTTTCAAGGAAACCGGAAGTGAAGGAGCTGAGAATGAACGCAAACTGCTCGAAATGGTGCAAAATGCCAACGCGCGCTTAACCGGGCCGAACTGCATGGGCGTTATTAACAGCTTTTCCGGTTACCGTTTAAATGCCACGTTTGTAGCCGAGCACCCGAAAGAAAGTCATGCCGCGTTTCTTTCACAAAGCGGCGCGTTGGGTGCGGCCGTTCTTAACACGCTTCGTGATACCGATTATTCATTCGGCCATTTTATCAGCGTTGGCAACAAAGCTGATATTAATGAAAATGACTTATTATCATATTGGCAGCAGGATGACAACATCACCTCGATCGCGATGTATCTTGAAAGTTTTGTCAATGGCGAACGGTTCATACAAACATTGCTGAACAATACAAACACACCTAAACCTGTCATTATCGTAAAAGCAGGACGGGGCGAGGCTGGCATGAAGGCGGCTTCATCACATACTGGCGCATTGGGCGGCAGCGACCGTGTTGCCGGAAATGTTCTTAAACAGTTCGGGGTTATCCGGGCTGAAACCGTGGATGAAATGTTCCATACCATACAGGCTTTCGAACATCACCCGCTGCCCGCCGGAAACCGCGTGGCTGTTATGACCAACGCGGGTGGCCCTGCAATACTGTGTGTTGATGCATTGGAAAAAGAGAGGCTTTTACTTGCGCAATTATCCGATGAAACAAAGACTGCATTGCGCGAGTTTGTCCATCCCGAAGGCAGTGTTAATAACCCTGTTGATTTTTTACCCGGCGGAACCGCTGAACAATACAAAATGGCCGCGGGACTGCTGCTTGCCGATGCAGGTGTGGATGTTGTCGTTTCGATATTTGTTGAGCCTGTTATGGTTCCCGCGATGCCTGTTATACGCGGTTTACAGGAAGTTGCCGCGGAGAAACCCTTGTATCAGGTGGCAATGCCGCTGCCCGAGTTTTGGACCGCATACAGGGCGGGCGCAACTACTGCTATGCCGCCGGTTTTCAGAAAGCCTGAAGAGCCTTCTAAAGTAATTGCAAATTTATTGCAATTTAAAAACAGCTTAAATACAAGCATACATACAAACAGGCTCACACCGGAATTTAAGGAGGCGCTTTCCGGCAATCAGCAGAATGCAACAGAAAGTGAGCCCCGCTGGCTTGGCAATAAAGCAATTGAAGATTTGTGCAGAGGATATGGTATCCCTCTTGTCGGTACACAGCTAATCCCCGTGGATCGCGTGAAAAATTTCGCAGCGCAACTCAGTTATCCCGTTGTCCTGAAAGGCATAGCCGAGGGACTGACTCATAAAAGCGAGGCACGTTTGGTTGTTGTTAATATTGGTGATGCACAAAACCTGATTGATGAAGCCCGTTTAATGGTTGAGCGCACCGCGAATACAGGCATTAACCTGCACTCGCTGCTTATTCAGCCTTTTATCACGCAGCGGTTTGAACTGCTGGTAGGCGGTTTCAGGGATGCATCATTCGGCCCGATGCTGATGTTCGGCACCGGAGGTAAATATGTTGAGGTTTGGAATGATACCGCCATCCGGTCTGCATACGCAAATACTTCTGATATAAACAGTATGATTGAAGAAGTAAAGATTGGCAAACTGTTACACGGCGTACGTGGTGAGCAGCCTGTTGATATTACAAAGCTACAAAAGATACTCACTTCTTGCGCGCAGATGATGCTCGATCATCCGGGCATAGTTGAGTTTGACTTGAATCCGCTGATTGTAACGCAAAGCGGCGATTACGTTTGCGTGGATGCACGGGTAAAGGTACGGTGAGCCCCGTAGTGATGAACGATGGGTGTTGAGAGCTGAGTGTAGCGCGAAGCGCAGCTTCGCCAAGCACGCTGAGTTTATCAGCACCCATAGAAAATTTGTAATACTATAGATAGGGCGATTTTCCAAATCGACCATTACTGATGTTTTCGGCAAAGATAGAAACAACACAGTTCTGCGCAACAGCGCAGTACCCTGTTTTAACGATGAGAGTTGAGTGATGAGTTATAACATCACGATTCATTGCGCGTTGTTAACGTGTAAATTTCATCCAAATTCTATAAAGGTTTTGTTTACCATGTAAATTACAATTCCGGATAAACCAATTCAAGTTTTCTATCGAGTAGCAATAAAAAGGCTCGCTTAAAAAGCGAGCCTTTTGCATAATGTATAGTGCTTTAAAATTTACTTGAACAAATCATCAGAAAGCCCGGTGTTAACATCCATGCTGCTGGTTTTCAGTTCGATGCTTCTGCCTGCAACCGACTGTACCATGGTAAACGCGTATTTAACGCCATTGTTATCCTTGTAATCCAAGTAGTCGGTTTGTTGTGTAAAAGTGCCGTTTGGTGTGCTGAGCGAGCGCTCCTGCCGTACTTTCAAATGACTCTCTGCATCATAAAACTCAACAAGTGTTGAACCTTTTGGCAGTTTCAACTCGATGCGGTATGCATCTTTGCCGTTTATTTTTTGCATTCCGGTTAATTTAGCAGTAACGCCAAAATCTTTCAGCCTGGTCATTGCCGTAAAATCGGAGATGAAAGCAATCTCTTCAAGCTCGGCTCCGGTCATTTCGTTGTTGCCCATAACGGAGCGCTGTTCGCCTTTTACACCGTCAAACAGTACAACCTGTTCCATGCCGCTTACCGAAATTTTTGCAAGAAATTTATTCGGTGCTTTCTGATACACGGTGCTGCTTAACTGCATTCCCTGAATAGTTCCGGTTGAAACCGTGGTGCGGTCTTTCACTTTGTACAAGTTTTCTTTGCCGCCAACGGCTGTTATATAATCATCAATAACTTTTTCAACCGTCACGCCTTCAGGTGCCTTTGCCGCGGTTGGATCTACTTTATTCCCGTCAGCATCATAAAAATCAACTTTACCGGATACGCTGAACTTTTTCAGGTTATCTGCTATATCAGCAGCTTTGCCAACGGCTACAATATAGCTCTGCTCAGGCAGGATATATTTTTTTGCCATCTTTTGCACATCTGCAGCAGAAACCGCGGCAAGGTTTTTCAGATAATTTTTGTAATAATCTTTTGCCAGATTATACCGTGCCGTGTTAATGGCAAAGTTGGCAATGGTTTGCGGATTTTCCAAAGAGATTGCAAACCCGCCGGTCATATAGTTTTTGACCTTCGTCAGCTCGGCTTCGCCAACAGGCTCATCACTCAACCGCTTCATCTCGGCAAGGAACTCGGTAACAGAACTGTCGGTAACCGTGTTGCGCACATTTGCATTTGCCATAAACGAGCCGATAATCCGGTTACTTTCCAGCGATGAATAAGCACCGTACGTGTAGCCGTGCTTTTCGCGCAGGTTATTAAACAAGCGGAAAGTTCCGCCGCCAAGAATGGTGTTGGTAACTTTTGCAGCTAACGCATCTGCTTTTCCCATTGACTAAAACTCTGCTCTGCAAGTTTTTTTGCTTCGGTAAGCGTTATATCGCCGACAATGGCAAGGTATGAAATATTCGGCCTGAAATACGTTGCATAGAACTGTTTAACCATTTCAAGGGTAATACTCTTTATGCTGCTTTCGTTAACAGCTTCGCCAAACGGATGATTTTCGCCGTAAAACAGTTTGCGGCGTACAACAGATGCAATAGCCTGCGGCTCTTCTTTTGATGACTGGTATTCGGAAATCATCTGTTCCTTAATCTTATCAAGCTCCGTCTGCCTGAACTCGGGAGTAAGAAGAATCTCAGAAGCAAGAGCAAACAGTTTTTTGGCGTGCTTTTTCAGCGAGCTCGCGTACAATCCGGTTTCAGATGTCGAGAGCGAGGCTCCGATGAGGTCTATTTCTTTATCAAGCTGTGCTTTTTCCTTGGTTTTTGTTCCGGTACGCAGCAAAGAGCCTGTTACCGCTACAAAGCCATTGTTCGGCTTTTCTGCAACGGGGTCATAATTAACAACAAGCTGTAACGAAACAACGGGCAGTTTGTGGTTTTCGACCACGAATACCGTTAACCCGTTTTTTAATGTGAAAGACTGGTAATCGGCTATGTTAAATGCCGGTGCGGCAGCCGGTTTCGGGGCTTTTGTCCTGTCAACCTGCGCACTTAGCGGCAGGATGCATAACAGCAGAAGGGCGAAAATTTTTGTTGATGTTTTCATAGTGTTTATCTCCTTCTTTTTATTTGCTTGCCGGTTTGGGTAAATAGTATAATACCACGCGGTTGGCAGGCTGCAAGTATTGTTTGGCAACCCGGCGTATATCTTCTTTCGTAACTGCAAGGTATCTGCTGATTTCCTTGTTTATCAAATTCGTGTTTTTGTATATCAGGTAATACTCGGCAAGCGAGGTGGCAATGCCCCGCATCTGCCCTTTATCCATAACAAAATCGGTTTCTACCTGACTTTTTATTTTTTGCAGTTCTTCATCGCTCAGCAGATCTGTCTGTGCTTTGGCTATTTCAGCGTTAATGGTTGCCTCGTTCTCATCGGCTGTTTTACCGAAGCCGCTTATTGCATATACCAAAAACAAACCCGGATCCTCAAGGGGGAACGGAAACGAACCGGTGCTGACGGCAAGTTTTTTATTATCAACCAGTTCTTTATATAGCCGTGAACTCTGTCCTGATGACAATAAAGTGGTTAACATACTCAGCGCGTAAAAGTCTTTATCCCCCATTTTAGGGATGTGGTAAGCCTGTATAACAGCCGGAAGGCGGATATTGTCATAGACCGTATCCCGTACTTCAGCGGCTTGCCGCGGTTCAATTTCTGTTGGCCGCGGGATTGCTTTTGTGCCTTTGGGAATAGCGTTATAATACGAAGCAATAAGTTCTTTGGTTTTATTAATGTCGATATCACCGGCTATTGAAAGAACCGCGTTATCCGGCACGTAAAAGGTTTTATAAAAATCCCGGAACTCATCAATAGTGGCTTGGTCAATATACTGGAAAGAGCCGATTGGTGTCCAGCGGTATGGGTGCACTTTAAATGCATGCTGGAAAGTCTTCTCGATGATACTGCCGTACGGGCGGTTATCATAAGACTGCCTGCGCTCTTCTTTAACAACTTTGCGCTGTGTTTCAACGCCGACACTGTCAACTTTCGAGTGCAGCATACGTTCGCTTTCAATCCATAGCCCTAATTCAAGCTGATTGGAAGGAAGGACAAAGAAATACGTTGTTTTATCAAACGAGGTCGAGGCGTTCAACTGCCCGCCTGCATTTTGAATAAGTTCATCAATTTGTCCCCGGCCGATATTCTCGCTGCCTTCAAACATCAGGTGCTCAAAAAAGTGCGCGAAACCTGTCCGCATCGGGTCTTCGTTTTTTGACCCGACGTGATAGGTTGTTGTAACAGCTACTATGGGAGTACTGTTATCCTTGTGTAAAATAACGTGCAGGCCATTCGGCAAATCGTATTCGGTAAAAGCAATTTCCTTGCCCTGCCCAAAAAGCAGGCAGGAAACAATCAATACCAGAACCAAGCTCGATATAATGTTTTTCATGGACGGTCCTAATTAGTTTTAGAGAGTACTGCAAGTTAATAAATTCCCGCAAGATGGTTTATACTTTGCCAGTTAAACTGATAATGAAATGACAGAAAACGAAAATATTTTGATGGAGCAAATATTATTGCAGTAAAATACATGGCTTAAAGATTATCTTCGGGTTGAAGCAATCCGGGGAGCTATGCAAAACCACGCTTCTAACTGCGAATAAAAAACCGGCGAATGTTGTCAATTAACGCTTTTTTAACGTAAAATTGCCGTGTAATTTGTAATTTTAGCGTACCGTTTATCCAGAATTACAGAGAATTTCACCCATGCCAAGAAAAATTATCCTGCTTACCGAAGGACTGACAAATCCGCATAATGGTAAAACTGCCCGGAACCTTATCTATTATAAGCCCGAAGAAGTACTTTGTATTTTCGACCGCGCACTTGCTGGTAAAACTAGTGCCGAGCTGCTCGGCGTGGGTAATGTACCGGTAGTTTCATCGTTTCACGATTTTCCTGATGCGGACACGCTGTTGATAGGCGTTGCAACTCCCGGTGGAAAAATTCCTCCCTCTTACCGGTCAATTATTCTTGAGGCTATTGGATTACAGATGAATATCATTAATGGCCTGCATGACTTCCTGCATGAAGATGCTGAAATGCTTTCAGCCGCCCGGAAAGCGGGTGTCAGGCTGATTGACATACGCAGGAACGATGAACATGACGTGGTAAACCGGAAAGGCATTAACGAAAACTGCCTTCGCGTCCACACAGTTGGGAATGATTGCAGCCTTGGCAAAATGATTGTGAGCCTTGAGCTAAACAGGGCACTTGTTGCCGCGGGGCATGATGCTAAATTTGTCGCGACAGGGCAAACGGGAATTCTTATCGAAGGTGACGGCATCCCCATAGATGCTGTTGTGGCCGATTTTATTAACGGCTCGGCAGAAAAACTGGTATTGCAAAACCAGCATCATAAAATTATCAATATCGAAGGTCAGGGAAGCCTGTTTCATCCGCGGTATTCCTCGGTAACACTGGGACTTTTGCATGGCAGCATCCCGCACGGGCTTATCATGTGTTATGAAATGGGACGTGAATATATTCATGGAATGGCTAATATAAAAATACCACCATTGGACAGGGTAATTAAAACCTACGAGGATACAGCTTCGATTATGTTTCCCTGCAAGGTAATAGGTATTGCAATAAACAGCCGCAAATATACCGCTGCCGAAGCGGAAGATGAGCGGAAGCGGGTACAGGACCGTTTCGGGTTACCCGCGTGTGACGTCATCAGGCATGGTGCAGAGGATTTGGTGCAAGCCATTTTACAACTGCACAAAAAACTAGAACTATGCTAATGGTAAAATTGTTGTAGCAGCGTTAATCTACTTATCTGCAAGAATAGAAAGAAAATTTAATATCGTAAACTGATTTGTGGCTAACTTAAATTACAAGCAACAACTCCATTTAATAAATAAAGCAGCCGGGTGGCACAGCCCGGCTGCCTTTTCATTGCTGAAAAACCATTAAGAAGATTTATTTAATCAACAATAATTTTAATACTTTTTTCGAATTACTTGTCGTAAAATGACAGATATACATGCCTGTTGGTAATTGGCTCGCGTTAAAACTTACCTCATAGATTCCCGGTTCTTTTACTTCATTTACCAATTGCTTCACTTGCTCACCAAGGACATTGTAAATAATTAAACTAACCGCTCCCCGAACGTTCACGTTGTAACGCAGTGATGTCGATGGATTAAACGGATTTGGGAAGCTTGCAATTTCGCCGGACATTTCTTTTGGCTGTGTTTTTA
Organism: Ignavibacteriales bacterium; assembly: GCA_016182615.1. GTDB lineage: Bacteria > Bacteroidota > Ignavibacteria > Ignavibacteriales > Ignavibacteriaceae > JACPGF01. The sequence goes on along the minus strand of JACPGF010000105.1, from coordinate 17,188 downwards.
CAATTCTTTTTGCTTCGGTAGTATCACCAAGTAAATGCCACGTTTCTTTTGTAAGGGAATTTGCAGGGTAAAATAGCGCCATTTCCGAACTAATTTCACGAGCTAATTCTTCATTGTTTTTTTCAAACAAGTAATAATTAAACTTTTTGAAATAGACATAAGGTGCAAAAACCGAGTTTGGATATGACACTAAAATACTGTCTAATCTTTGAGCGTAGTCTGCTTTTAGAATATCAGCAAGCAATATTTTGGCGTATATATTAATTTCACTTTGAAAACCAGTAAGGCCCAAAGACATTAAATAATTTGTAACGCTGTCCTTTAATCTAGCCGCATAACTGACTTTTTGAATTATCCGGACAGCATCAAAAGCAAATGCTGAATCATGATTATTATCAATGAGCGATTTACAAATTTGAAATGCTTCATTGTACTTGCCTGACGTTAAATATTTAAGCGCGTTCTTTATTTGAGGATGCAGCACTTTGTCATTATCAGTTACAATTTTAGCACTTTTTTTGTTATTGGGGATCTGGCTTTTGCCAAATGGTGGTGAGGTTAAATAATAATTACAATCAAAATATTGTGGATCCGGATAAAACTTCATGTCATCGGGTTTCGGGGCGCTCCAGTAATTATTCTGGGCAAAAATTACTTTACTACTGTTTTCTGAGAATATATAATAATCAGTTGCACCAATGATATTTAGTCCGCCAAACTGCATTCCATCCACCATTCCTAATAGGGGTGATGAGGCATTCGAATAGATGGATATTCTATTGTCGGTAACTGTGTTCAACCCTTCTACACCGTCAACATCACCAAAATATGGTATAGATTCAGCCATGCAATTGACACCCCGGCTGTTATTAGTTATCGTATTGCCAATTAATAATGGACTGGCAGTTGAAAGGTTAAGGCCATACCAGTTATTGTTTACGGTACTATTTATAAGTTTTATCCCTTCACGTGAATCCGGGAAATAATAACAATTTTCCATATACATACCATCGAAGCAATCGTGAATATTCAAATACTCCAATACAGGTGAAGATGCCCTGATTTCAAATCCCCTGAATGCATTTTTAACTTCACAATATTGAAAACTTGAATTTGACTCATTATTTTCAAGTTTGATGCCGCTATTCTGCCCTTCAGCTTCTGAATAAAAATCAAAAACTATAGGATTGTCATTAAAACCAAGCGCGTGCAAACTTCCTTCGACTAATAAATTATTTTGATTGGTAAAACGGAACCCGCTGCCAGGTTGAAATTCGGCAGTGGTGCCAAAAGGAATGATTAAATTCGAGTTTAAAGACCATTTCCTTTTTGTTAAAAAGTCACCGTATAAAACTAAACCATTGCCATTGGCCTCCAAGTCAATGCTTGTTGTTGTTGCTAATGCCGTGTTTCCATCAGTACCCATGTTAATTCTTCCGCCATTTGGCGCGGGTTCATTGCCGCATGCCATTGAAGGATCGCCTGCATCAATACAGGGCGATTTTGGAGCAAGATAAAAATTTGAACCATTATATTGGAATCTGGGATCGGCAGAAAAATTACCAATATTGTTAAAAATGTTATTACCGGGGGATGGGGCAGGATAAATACAGTTATAGGTTATATTTGCATTTGAGGATATACCTGTAACACTACTATTTAAGAATATATTGTTTTTTATCTGGTTTATTGTAGCCCCAGATCTAAGATTCAGGTTAGAACCTTCTCTCAAATTATTATTTACCAGACTGCAATTAACACGTCCCTCAAAAGTAGCATTTGAACCTTGCAAATCACAATTACTGATATTAATTGATGCAGGAAATAGAGCAATCAAACTGTGTGAAGGTGTATTATATATCCTGCAATTATCAATATTGATCGTGGAACTATTTGTACAGTACCCCCCCAAATTGAATAGATTAGAGCAGTACAAAAAAGTGCCACCAGTAAATGTTATATTTCTGCCATACGGAATGTCAAAAGCAAACGCTGCATGTTCAATCCTATAATTACTCCCTGTTATTTGTGAGTTTGCTCCAATTAATTGTATCCCACCCCAACTACTTCCTGAATTCCTGAATATTACAGGAGCATTAACGCCGCCATTCACTACCAAGTTTGCTCCGTCAAACAAAACGAATTTTTTACCAAAAGGTAAACTAATCGTGGTATTAGGGTCTATTGTAAGTGTTACACCACTTAATACAACCACTCCTTTATCATATACCAGACTGCCGGAAAGTGTTGTGTTTTGTGTGTATATCGTACTGCCTTGTGAATAATCGTGATGGATATTTAACAAAACGTTTTTAGTTGCGCTATCCCATCGTATGTTCAGAAACTCTATTCCGGGATTTGTAAGGCCTGCAATTGAATTATTTGGCAGTGTTGCTTGAGTTAGGTTCAATCCTGAGATAAGATCAGGGCTATTATATGGAAATGGCGTTGAAGCACCGTTGTTGTATCCAACAGTACTTGCTGCTTCCTTCAATTGAGCTTTATCGTGTTCATTATTGGTCTCGTCAATTGCCCAAATAAGCAGTCCTCCCTGATTTCCATTCGGGTCGTTTGGATCGGTGGGGATATAATTAGGGTCGTTCGGGGTAAACTGATCAAACCCCGCTCGCAAGCGGTTTTCTATAATATAAAATTTTTGTCCGTCCTCAGGAATGTCCAATTTATAATATACTGGATTTTGATAATTATAATTTATTGCAAGATCGGTATAATATGTGTCATTCAACGTAACCGGCGTAACCCAACCAAATTGAATCCGGTTATTTGGATTATGTCCTGCGGGGCAGGAACCATTATTAAAAGCAGTATTTGGGTGATAACCATTATTACAGCCTTTATCCATTAAGTCAAAATACGTGCTAACAGACTCGCCGCCATATTCATCATCAGCGCCAAGCAGATGACCAAATTCGTGCGCATGGACACCGATATGGGAAAAGACATTAAAGTATCTTTCAGATGTTACATACTGGAAAAGCGGATCGGCATGCGAATGTAAATATCCATTTGCATTAAAATCTCCAGCATATATAAATAATAAACGGCTGTATTGGCTGAAATCGGTTGAGCCAAATTTATTTTGGAACGCTGATAGAACCTCACTTCTGAAGGCACCATCATACCCGATCGGCATATTTGCCCAATAGTCTTTTGTTTCACTTAAATACACCCAATCCGGAATACCGGTGTGAAGAGGATCTACTGGATTTAAAATTTCAGCAGTTACTCCATTAAGTCCTTTGATATCCAGTTTATTCAGCGATTGCTGGTTATAGTAATCCCTAAGAGAGCCATACACTTTATTTGCTTCAGGGTGCTTTGGTGGAATTGTTAATAAAGTATCAAACCAATCGCCATCATTTGAAAAAAGCATTTTACTAAATTTTTCTTTTTTGTAACCATAAGGGTAGGCTGCTCCTTGACGATAATGAGCGCTATCTGCAAAATCGACGAGAATAACGCCAATTTTCATTACAACAGGGTTACTGCCAGCTTCGATTCTTTTGTTGGCATACTGTTCTTTGGCCAAAGCGAGCTGCTGAGCAAATATTTGCCTTTGATTATCGATTTCTGTCATACGCCCTTGCGGTAATACAATATTGTAAGATTCTGGAGGAGGCATACCAATACCAATTTTTATTTCGCTCGAAACAACAATACCATCGTTATTAAGGACACCATAATAGTACCATCCGTCAACGCCTTGATAAACCTCATAATTAGTTTCCATGGTAAATCGTGCTGAAAACTCATCCCCGTGCATACGCGCGGTAAAAGTATATCCATTTGGCTGCACCCAGGTTTTCATCCCTGTATCAATAGGCGCGCAGAAAAGGACGCGCGTTAAAAAGAACAAAAAAAACAGGACTTTAATCCCGATTTTCATATAACCTCCGCAATTATTTTAACATGATTATTTTCGCTGTCCCGCTATTAGGACCCGCAATTATCCTTGCAAAATATATTCCCGATGGCAGCCAGTTATTTCCCGTATCCCTGCCATCCCATGTTGTTTGATATGAGCCAATTGGTCTGTATTCATCAATAAGGCGCTTTACCAACTGCCCAAGGCTGTTATAAATATTAATCAGCACGTTTGAATTTGTGTTGTTTTTAAACATAATTTTTGTTGTTGAATTAAATGGGTTCGGATAATTTTTAATAAAGAAGTTCCCGGGCGATTGCATGTCTGTTGTATTTTCAACAGATGTTAAAACCTCCCCCAAATTGCCATTTTTACTAACCTGCTGCGCGTATGTCCCCAAAGGGTTCGGATAAAATTGCGTCCAAACCGCGATAACCCCGCTATTACCATCCGAAATGATTGATGCAAATTCTTGAAGAATATGTGCATAGAAAACTTTATCAGTATTCCACAAAGGTTTAAATAATTTGTTAAACTTCTGGCAACAATAACCATTTCCGGAAATAGAATCGTTATTTGTCCATAGTAAAATGAAGTTACCTTCATCAGAAAGAACAATTTTAATTGGACGAACACTGGCTGATGCTGGACCCACCAACTTGCTCCCATAACGGTAGTATAGCGTGCCGTCAGGTTTCAGAATTTGAAAATATCCTTCAGTTTTTGAACTGTTTTCGTAAACTCGTCCCCAAAAATATGCAACCTGACTGCTATCGAGTAGTTTGATATCTGTAATTCCGCAATCATAGTAATTATAATCTAATACTTTTGCTGTATCATTCCATAACATTTGCCCGGAACTATCGATCCTATTACCATTGAACTGTTTAAGCCCGCTTCCATTCATTGTTGAGGTGTAAATCCACATACCGCCGCCATCAGGTAAACCGATTGGTAACTGATACCAGTATTTATTTGTTTTTACCCACCGTTTCGTTGCATTCCCATCAAAGCTTGCTAAAAAAGACTGATACTTACTATTGTACCAAACGAATATTCCATCAGGGAATTTTCTTGATATTTCAGGTTTAATGTAGCTTGACCTGGTGGCTGTATAAATTAGTATCCCGTTATTCCCCCACTTTCTTTTGCCATCAGCTCCTATTTTTTGCACGTAATACGCGGAGGAATCGCTGTATTCATCATCAAATATGCTGTTCCATGCTATATATAGCCCGCCGTCCTCTGAAGGGATTACATTGAATCCGTCTATTTGCAGGGTGTCATCAGTGATTTTTCCCCCTTCGCTCCCCAACAGCAGTTCACCCGATGTATCCACTTTGTTCATAAATATTTCCCAATGATATACCACTATTCCGTTCGGGTACCTTCGGACTTCTCTTCCATCTTTATATATTATAAAAGCGCTGCCAAAACCAGATTTAATAACATTAAATGACCCCTTGTCTGCCCATTTCCCATGTATAGCCAGATTTAGCGGCCAGCGGACAATACCATACCGGTCAACCCATTGCATGCCTACCGTATGCGGTTGTGAACCAGTGCCAAACAGTATAAAAGTTCCACTATTGCCATCTTCTGCTGCACTTACACCTAAACCTTGGTTTGAAACGCGTAAATTATTATTTGCAGTTGTACCCCATTGGGCATTTATGGTATGGGCAAAGGAGAATAATGTTATGATGACTAAGAAAATTTTCATTTTATCCACTGTATTTAGTTTAGTAACCCTTTATTGTTAAAAATATTACCGGATATTTTAATGAAGCAATAATAATACTGCATTATTGTAAACTGTTTTTTGCAAAATACCAAAAAATTTGCAGTTAGTCAAATAGAACAGCTCTCCCACCCGTTTCTTGTAATGCACAAGTCCGGAAGTGATGCCATGTGTTGTAAATAAAAATCCATCTATCTGCCTACTCTTCAACTTTTCACTGAGTGAGTATGTCCATAATTTGAGCTATATTAGACCAACTTGACGTAACTGCTACAATGCCAAATAACTAATAGGCTGTTTCAGTTTTTTATAGACTTATCCTGTACAAGGGTTACCGGGTTGGGAAGTAATTTTTTTTGCAGGTGTTTTGCCCCCGGTGCTGAAAGGCTCCTTTTATTTACCGGATTATCCTGAGAGCCCTTGCCCACCTGATAGAGGTGAAGAAACTCTCACTGAAAGGTTCAAACGAAAGATAGATAAACGAGGCTTTGCCGTAAATGTTCGATTCAGGTACGGGACCCCAATAACGGCTGTCAAAGCTGTCATCGCGGTTGTCGCCCATGGCAAAGTAATAGTTATCCTTGAATGTGTAGCTGTTTATCAGTGTACCGTTGCAATAGATTTTTCCGGCTTTCCACTCGAGCGAGGAGCCTGTTTCCCTCGCGATAATAACGCGGTATTTCAGAAAGTTGTCAGCGGTAAAAAAGACCTGCATGCCTTTGTACGGTAGCTGCATCGGGCCGTAGTCATCCCTGTTCCACTCCATGCCTTTCGGAAAAATTCTTTCGCTTGATTGTGGTTCACCCGGTACCGTATCTTTAAACATAACGTGGTTTCCCTCGCTTAACAATCTGCCGTTTATATACACGTTTTTGTTTGTAATGCTAAGGGTTTCACCGGGAAGGCCGATAAGCCTTTTAATATAGTACTGCGGCTGCGAAGGCACAATTTCTTCCTGCCCGCCGGGATGCAAAAAGGTTACGACATCAAAACGGTTTATTTGACCTGTCCTAAAAAGAACAACACGTTTAACGGGTGTATCAAAAAATGGGATTTGCGCGGGACCTGCAAAATGATAGGCGGTTTTATTAACCAGAATCATATCACCGGGCAATAGTGTTTGCTCCATTGAAGTGGTTGGGATACGGTACGCCTCAACAAAAAATGCCTTTAATACAACGGCAACAATAAGAGAGTAGAGGACAATTTTTGCAACAATAGTAAAGGAGATGTGTCCATGTTGAGAGGAAGCAGGTGCTTCCTCTGTTCCATGTCCCTTGGGGTCAATATTCATTAGTATCGGGATTAATCGTCAATCTGTAAAACGGCAAGGAAGGCTTCCTGGGGAATTTCTACATTGCCGACCTGCTTCATCCGCTTTTTACCTTCTTTTTGTTTTTCGAGCAATTTGCGCTTGCGGGAAATATCACCGCCGTAGCATTTTGCCAGAACGTTTTTGCGCATAGCTTTTACAACAGTTTTAGAAATGACCTTTGTACCAATTGCTGCCTGAATGGAAATTTCAAACATCTGCTTGGGAATGAGGTCTTTTAGTTTATCGCAGACTTTCCTGCCCCAATCATAGGCTTTGCTTCTGTGCACAATCATCGAAAGTGCATCCACAGGTTCTCCGTTGAGCAGTATGTCAAGTTTGGTCAAATCCGATTCGCGATAGCCGATGACTTCATAATCAAGCGAGGCATATCCACGGGTGGTGGATTTGAGCTTATCGAAAAAGTCAAAGATGATTTCCGAAAGTGGAAACTCGTAAGTAATGTCGGCGCGGGTCGGATCGATATACGTTGTGTTTTTATAGATACCACGCTTATCCGTTGCAAGCTTCATGATATTGCCGACGTACTCGCTTGGGGTAACAATCTGCGCTTTTACATAGGGCTCTTCAACCATATCCAAATCGCCAATACCCGGCATCTCGGCCGGGTTATCCACCACAAGGCGCTGCCCGTTCTTTTTGTAAACAACATACTCAACGTTTGGTAAAGTTGTAATAATCGCCTGGTTAAATTCACGGTACAAACGTTCCTGCACAATTTCCATGTGCAGCAAGCCCAGAAAACCGCAGCGGAAACCAAAACCAAGCGCGGCGGAGGTTTCGGGCTGATAAATAAGGGCGGAGTCGTTCAATTTGAATTTTTCCAGCGCGTCACGGAGATCCTCGTAATTTTCGGCATTCGTGGGGAACAAGCCGCTATATACCATCGGCTTTACTTCCTGGTAGCCGGGCAGGGCAGCTGCAGCGCCGCCGCGGTGCAGGGTAACCGTGTCGCCAACTTTGGTATCGTGCACGTCTTTAATATTTGCAATAAGGTAGCCAACATCACCGCAGACCAGTTTACCGGTGCGGATACGCTTCATGCCAAGTATGCCGAGCTCTTCAGCCTCGTACATATTGTCGTGGGCAAAAAACTTTATCTTCTGTTTTTCGGTAAACGTGCCGCTCACGATACGGATGAGTGCCACGGCGCCACGGTAAGCATCAAATACCGAGTCGAATATCAGAGCCTGTAATGGCGCTTCCGGGTCACCCGAGGGGGCAGGCACGCGCTTTACAACAGCTTCCAGAATTTCATCGATGCCGATACCGGATTTTGCACTCGCGAGGATGATATCCTCTTCCTTACAGCCGATAAGGTCGATGACCTGATGTTTAATCCGGTCAACCTCTGCCGAGGGTAAATCAATTTTGTTAAGAACCGGGATAATTTCCAGACCCGCGTTAATGGCAAGATAGAGATTACTAATTGTTTGTGCTTCAACACCCTGCGAGGCATCTACAATAAGCAGAGCCCCTTCACAGGCGGCTAAAGAGCGGGATACCTCGTAGGTAAAATCCACGTGTCCCGGTGTATCGATAAGGTTTAAAATATAGGCATTCCCATCCTGTGCTGTATATTTCATCTGTATGGCGTGCGACTTGATGGTTATACCACGTTCACGCTCCAGATCCATATCATCAAGCATTTGGGAGACAAGCTCACGGGAGCTAATAGTGCCGGTCCTTTCCAGAAGGCGGTCGGCAATAGTCGATTTCCCATGGTCTATATGGGCGATAATGCAAAAGTTTCTTATGTTATTCATAGTTCCAAGATAATACAAACCATAAATATACAAAAATCCGGGGTTGTTTCGAGGTATTGTTCACAGAAACTGGGGATGGGGGTTGTGGGGGCCGCGTGGGTATGGCAGTCATCCCCAAGGGTAATATTTTGTAATTTAATTATTATATTTAAGAAGCGGATTTGTTTTTACATTATTAACCCCATACCATGCTTACGTTAGGGGTTGCGGATAAGAACAAATGGAACTGGAAAACGCGATTGATTGATACTTTTATATTGTAGTTAAACATACTGGGAATCTTTTATGCAAAAACTTACACTTCTGTTTATACTAGCCTTATTATTATGCACTTCTGCATATAGCCAATGGATGCCTTTGGTTGCGCCATCCCAGAAGATTTGCTTTGCAAATGAACAAACCGGATGGGCCTTAGCTTCTGATATAGATCTTTGGGTATATAAAACCACCGATGCCGGTATTTCCTGGCAATTGAAATTTTATTATCCAGCTGCCGGGAAACAAATTTTGTTTACAGATATAAATAATGGCTATGTCGGTGCCGATTCCGGTCGTATCTTCCGGACGACAAATGGCGGTGAGTCCTGGCAAATTATAAAACTCACTTACAATTATCCGATATTCGAGTTTGCCTCGTACGGTGTTAATACATTGTGGGCACTCGGAAATTTCGGTATCAAATCAATTGTATTCAGAAGTACAGATAGTGGAAATAACTGGAATTCGATAGATACCATTCCCCAAATGACTTCTTTCGCAAAACCATTTGTTTTTGCAGACAGCCGTCATGGCTGGGTATACCGCCCGGGGGCTTTTTATAGGACAGTTGACGGTGGTGAAAACTGGAGTATTATTCAAGCTGTTCCTGTTGATGGCGGCGGAATGCAGTTTAAGGACAGTCTGACCGGCTGGCTCGGCTGTAAAGCCGGGAAAATTGCAAAAACAACTGATGGCGGGTTAAACTGGGTGCAGAAACAAATTTGGGGCACAGAAGCAGTTTTGGATATTCATTGGAATGGCACTGACTTGTGGGCCTTAGGTGAAAATAAACACATTGCCGTTTCTTCGGATTTGGGACATTCATGGGACACCACGATGCATCTGCCAGATTCGGGCATTAGTAAATTTGTCCACTTTAATAGGACATCCGGATTTGTAACTTCTCCTGCCGGATTATATTACTACAACCCGACTACTCCCCAATTTCAATTAGTATATACTTCAGTAGAAGATACTGTTGTTACTTTTGACTGGAATAGTTCGCTCATCAACGGGATAACTATTCAGTATTCGGTTAATAATAGCAGTAACTGGATAACAGCCGCATCAGGGCTTGCTCCAGCGCAAAACACATTTTCATGTTCAATTGCCGATTCTATGTACACATTCCGTTTTATTGATGTAAGCAGGCCGGGCACACCTGTTGCTTTTATTGATTCAGTTACAGCAGTCAGCAGTAGAAAGATTAACATACTCGCTGCAAATCAAGTGAAAGTATATCAGAACAGAGAGGCCATGAGCCAGCGTGGTGTCGGTGCAGTATATGCAGGCACTTATTGGCCGGGTGGTGCAAATGCAAATAAAACCATTGTCTTTGCTGACGGTTTAATCTGGGGCGGGTATAAAAATGGAGTGCTTCATTCAGGCGGAGTAACTCACCGATCCGGTATGCAACCCGGACGAATTTTACCTAACGGAACTACTACCGATCCAAACGACTTGCAAAATGGCGTTTACCGGATTAAAAAGAACTGGGAAAATTTACCTGCTTCAATTTTAAAGTCACGGCTGCAATGGGACTATAACACGTGGCCGTTTCAGTGGGGAGCACCTTACGAAGATGTAAACCATGACAGGACATATAATGCAGGCATAGATAAACCCGGCTTAATTGGTGATGAAACATTATGGTTAATTGCTAATGATCTTGACCCGGTTAAAACAAACAACCTGTTCGGTTCTCAGCCGATGGGTATTGAAGTCAGGATCACTTCTTTTGCCTCAAAAGACGACTCGTTGAAAAACACAGTTTTTAAAAAATATGAATTATTCAACAGGTCAGGAGCGCAAATTGATTCACTCTATCTTGGAGCATGGAGTGACCCGGATGTTGGTGATGGCCGCGATGATTACGTTGGTTGTGATACCTCATTACGTCTTGGATACTGCTATAATGGTGATGGGCGTGATACTGCTTACGGGCAAATTCCACCGGCAGTAGGCTATACTATCGTGCAAGGCCCCAAAATTGCAGGGTTTCCGGAAGACAGTGCATTTTACAATTGGGAATGGATCAGGGGTAATAAAAACATGTTAATAACATCATTTGCTTACCATCAAATGCAAGATTTTTCTAATTTCGATCCTGATCCTGAACTAGGTACACCTGCCGCCACAATGCAGGTTTATAACCTTTTGAAGGGTAAAAAAACAAACGGGAATCCCTATATTAATCCATTCACTCAGCAAGCAAGTGTATTTCCTTATAATGGCGACCCTGTTACAGGTTCAGGTTGGACAGAAATAAGTTCCGGAATTAGTCCCGGTGATAGAAGAATGCTACTCTCTTGCGGCCCAATTTCTTTTGCACCGGGTGAAAAACAGGAATTTGCATACGCTATTCTGATTGACAATGCGGATAATAATTTGAACGCGATTACAAAAATGAAGGAGCTGGTCCCGGTTGCACAGGCTTATTATCATTCGTTATCCGTAAGCACCATCACCGCGGTGGAAGATAACAAAGCTGCTCAACGTGGTTTTACCCTTGAGCAAAACTATCCCAACCCGTTTAACCCAAGCACTATCATAAATTATCAGTTGGCCGAAAGCGGTAAGGTAACACTTAAAGTATATGATATACTGGGCAACGAGGTAATAACCCTTGTTAACGAGGAACAGCGTGCAGGCAGGCATCAGGCGGTGTTTTCTTCGGTAGATAAAAAGACACTTGCAAGCGGCGTGTATTTTTACCGCCTGCAGGCTGGTGCCAACAGTGTTGTTAAAAAGATGTTGTTGATGAAGTGAAATTCTAAAATTTTAAGTGTGTAATTAATTTGGTAGAAAAATTATGCGGATCGTAAGAAATATTTTTATTGTGTTTTTTGTGCTTGTGGTATCAATGCAGGGACAGTGGATAACAATCCCAACAGCAGCAGTTGATGCTTGTTTTCTTAATGAGCAGACAGGATGGCAAATAGCCAACACGGCTGGGTTGTCTGTATTAAAAACAACCGATGGAGGGAGCACATGGAATACTAAGGGTTTTTTCCCGGCAACAGGCAAAAAAGTGATCTTCAGTGATAACATGCATGGATTTGTTGGAGCAGATTCGGGTCGTATTTATCAAACAGCAGATGGCGGTGAATCCTGGCAATTGTATAAACTTAATTCAAATGTGCCTTTGTATTCTATGGCGGCAATTTCGGCAGATACGGTGTGGGCATTAGGGGGTTTTGGTCTAAAAACGTATGTTTATAAAACAGCCGATGCTGGTTTAAACTGGAATGCAATTGATACGATTTCGGGAAGTGTAACAATGACTAGCCCCCTTACCTTTACCGACGGGCTTCATGGGTGGATAATCCGTGGGGGTGCGACGATGTTTAAAACTGTGGATGGAGGATGGAACTGGTCATCAATTCAGGGTCTGCCTACCGGGGTTGCCAGCATGCAATTTAAGGACAGTACAAGCGGCTGGTTGGGTTGTGTAGCAGGTAAGCTTGCAACAACAACCGATGGCGGAAACACCTGGGCGCAAAAGCAAATTTTTGCATCGGGGACAATTCTGGATCTGCATTGGAATGGTACCGAATTATGGGCTTTGGGAGAAAATAAACACATTGCCTTTTCTGCTGATATGGGAAATTCCTGGGATACTACCTTATCATTGCCGGGCGGACAATTAAAGAAAATTGTGAGGTTTAATCAGGCGTGGGGTATTGTTACCGGGATAAATATCCTTTGTCATTATAACAAAACAGAGCCATTGTTTGCAATAAACCGGGCTTTAAGTATTGTTACCGATACCGTGTTAACATTAGCCTGGAGCAGTTCCTTTATTAATAGTATCTCGTTGCAGTATAAAGCTGCCAACGGCGCAACCTGGCGTGTTATTGCTTCGGGAATACCTCCAACACAAAACACCTATCCGCTGACTGTTGGCGATACACTTTACACAGTGCGGTTTTTCGATGACTCACGTCCATCTTTCCCAATTGGGGTAGTTGACTCAGTACAAGCAACAAAACCCCGGAAAGCCAATGCACTGGCCGTTAACCAGGTTAAAATTTTTCAGACAGCAGATGGAATGAGCGGGAATAGCCCGGCATTGCCTGTTGGTGGAGTTTTCTGGCCCGGTGGAGTTTCCGCCAGTAAAAAATCTGTATATGCAGATGGGGTTGTGTGGGGCGGCTTTAAAAACGGTACTATGCTTACGGGCGGGGTAACCTATAATTCCGGGCTGCAATCGGGCCGCATTTTGTCCAATGGGACAGCAACCGATCCGGCAGATCCTGAATCAGGCGTGTGGAGGATTAAAGACAATTGGGAAGCATTACCTGTTTCTATTAATAAAAGCAGGCTGCAGCACGATTATGAGGCTTGGCCAGTCGGTTGGGGTGCACCGTATAAAGATGTGAACCACGACGGGATATTTACAGCGGGTATAGATAAACCCGGAGTGCTTGCTGATGAAACACTGTGGTTAGTTACCAACGATCTTGACCCGGTTAAAACGTACAAACTGTACGGCTCACAGCCCATAGGACTTGAAGTGTGTATCAGCATGTTTGCCGCGAATGAACCCAATTTAAAGAATGTTGTTTTTAAAAAATATGAAGTGGTGAACCGGTCCGGCATGGCGATTGACTCGATGTTTTTTGGAGTTTTTTCTGATCCCGATATTGGTGATAAAGATGATGATTGGGTCGGATGCGATGTGCCTTTGAATTTGGGTTATTGTTATAACGGTGATCAAAATGATGGTACTTATGGCTTTACGCCACCTGCCGTTGGCTATGCATTAATGCAAGGCCCTGTAAAAAGCGGGGCAGTTCAGGATAGCGCATTCTTTAACTGGCAATGGAGAAAAGGCCGTAAAAATCTACCTTTAAAAGCCTTCAGCTTTTTTTACAACGGAAGTTCGCAGTTTGCCGATTCTGCCATAGGTAAACCTGAGGGTACACCGCAATTGTATAATCTTTTAAATGGCAAAACATGGAATGGCTCAGCATATATTAATCCAGTCACCAATCAGCCAAGTACATTTCCACTGGATGGGGATCCGGTACTTAATCAGGGATGGACAGAGAGAAGATTTGGTTATGCCCCCGGGGATCGAAGACTGCTCATCTCCTGCGGCCCGTTTTCATTTGCACCCGGTGAAAAACAGGAATTTGCATACGCAATTCTGATTGACAGTGCGGATAATAATTTGAACGCTATTCAAAAGGTGAAAGAGCTTGTCCCGGTCGCACAGGCGTATTATCATTCGTTGTCGGTAAGTACACTGACCGCGGCGGAAGACAACAAAGTTACGCAACGTGGTTTTACCCTTGCGCAAAACTACCCCAACCCGTTTAACCCAAGCACTATTATAAATTATCAGTTGGCCGAAAGCGGTAAGGTAACACTTAAGGTATATGATATACTGGGCAACGAGGTGATAACCCTTGTTAACGAGGAGCAGGCTGCAGGCAGGCATCAGGCGGTGTTTTCCTTGGCAGATAAAAAGACACTTGCAAGCGGTGTGTATTTTTACCGCCTGCAGGCTGGTGCCAACAGTGTTGTTAAGAAAATGATGTTGATGAAGTAACTCATAGTTTATAAAAGTATTAGTATTTTTAGATACTTGAAAAATGAAATATTGGAGATTTGTATGAATCGGGTTTTTATAAAAATTCTTGTTGCGTTGCTAATAACGGTAAAATCTATTGCACAGTTTGCAATAGCAACATATCCTCCAGCGCCGCAAAATTTAGCAGTTAGCTGCAACAATACATCCGTTATAACTGTTGGGAATGGTATAATGGAAACAACAACAGACAAAGGGGTTTCATGGACTGAAATTGTGAATCTGCCTTTAACAAAAGTGATCAGTCTTGCCGCTAAGGACATAAATAAAATTTATATTACCGATCAGACTTGGCTTTACGAATCAACCAATGGAGGGCAGACATGGCTGCAGAAAACCAACACAAACGGGGGTGGCAATTTTTATCTCTATGCTTCAACAGTAAATGATTTGTATTTATATGGAGGCTCAATTTCCGGAATCATTAAAAAATCGACTGATGGCGGCCAGTCATTTTCGCAACTTGTATTGCCGTCGTGTAAGACAATAAAATCAGTATTCTTCCTTAATGCCCAGATTGGCTTTGCGGGTGATAATCTCGGTAAATTGTTAAAAACAACCGATGGCGGACTTACATGGGTCGCAATTACAGTACCACTTGCCAAACCTATACTTGATATTTCCTTTGTTAATGAGATGACCGGATCTTTGTTCATGGGAACAAAAAACATATTGAGTACCACTGATGGTGGTTTGAACTGGTTAACGTATGAATTCGCGGCAGATATTACCCTTAGGGAATTACAAATGTTTAGCGGTGGCAAAGGATATATTTGTGATGAAAATGATATATACCAAACAGATAACAATGGGCAGGCATGGACAAAATTTAACAAACCAAACATTAACCAAAAATTTTTAGCCGCAGCATTTTTAGATGAAAACAACGGCATTTTTGCTGGGAACAATATCTACCGGTTTGACAATTCGGGCACACCGGCCGTTTATTTTGATACCCCAATAAGGAACAGCAGTTTTGGACCAACATCAACAATAACTGTTTCATGGTTTTCATCTTATACATTTACAGAGCCTTTAACTTTATCCTTATCGACAAATAATGGCCAGAATTGGGAGCCAGTTCTAAATAATCTGCCTTCAAGCTCCAACGGAACAGTTTTACCCAGGGTAGCCAATACATTTAAAGCACGATTGAGATTAACGGGTTCTTCCGGGTCTGCAATATCTCCCGAATTTGTGATGATGGTAAATTCACCGGCACTTTTGTTTGGACCGAATGAAATAAGCCACTACATATGTAATAATGGAATAACATCTCACAATATTTCGACCAATGCAAGCGGATTACATTGGCCTAAAAATGCAAATTCGACAGCGGTTTACCAGGATGGTATCGTGTGGGGCGGAAAAGTAGGAACTGAAATCAGGACGGGTGGGTCAGCATACCGTTCGGGTTTGCAGCCGGGCAATATTATGAGCAATGGATTGGCAGCTGATACGAACAACCTTGATTTTTATGTCTGGCGATTGAAAAAAGACTGGGAGCAATTAGAGCCCGGGATAGAAAGAAGTATTTATGAATCAAACTATAACAACTGGCCTGTTGCACTCGGTGCACCGTGGGAAGATGTAAACCAAAATGGCAACTACGAACCGGGTATTGATAGACCGAAAATACTTGGTGAACAAACTGCATGGTATGTTGCCAACGATTTAAACCCAATGAAGACTGCTTTCTTTGCAGGTATGCAGCCACTGGGTATAGAAATGCAGGTTACTGAATTTGGAGTCAATTCCAGTGATCTAAAAGATGTTTTGTTCAAAAAAGTTAAGCTAATTAATAAAGGAAACAACCCGATTGCAGATTTTTATATTGGCATTTGGGCTGATACTGATTTGGGCGACCCGAGCGATGATTATGCTGGTTGTGATACAACACTCGATCTGGGGTTCACATACAATGGTGATGGGGATGATGCTGGTGTTAACGGGTATGGAAAAACACCTCCGGCTCTGGGATATTATGCAGTTCAGCCGCCTGTAATGCCAGGCAGTTTATCGGATAGTACCTTTTTTGATGGCAGGTTCAGGAAAGGCTTTAAGCCTATGCATTTATCAGCGTTTAATTTGTACATAAATTTTAGCTCAATTTACAAACTCTGGGCACAAGGCTCTCCTGCAGGTAGTATTCAACTGTATAATAATTTAAATGGAAAACTTTGGGATGGCAGCCCGGTGAGGGATCCCGGAAACAATGAAACAAAGTTTGTATTATCCGGCGACCCCATTTCACATAGCGGGTGGTTTGAAGGTGGTGGATGGAATCAAGCCCCCTATGACCGGGTATTTCTTATGGCATTTGGCTCCCGAAATTTTAACCATAACGACACTATAGAATTTGTGTACGCGTATTGTATTGCTAAAGGCAGCAACAACATTAATAGTATTGTTCCAATGAAAGAGTTGGTAAATGTTGTTAAGGCAAAATACACTGGGCTGATAACAGCTATGTCGGAAATAAGTGTAGCCGTTAATCTGCAGTTTGCCCTTGCGCAAAACTACCCCAACCCGTTTAACCCAAGCACTATTATAAATTATCAGTTGGCCGAAAGCGGTAAGGTAACACTTAAGGTATATGATATACTGG
>JACPGF010000108.1 GCA_016182615.1 Ignavibacteriales bacterium | reverse complement strand
GGTGGGCGAACAAATAATCGAATAGATAAACTCGCTCCGGTCTTCAAGCGCGAAAGGGTTGCTTTGTAAACTATTATTTAGATCCTCTATTGTCGAGAAATATAAATCCGGATCGGTTTCTTTAAACGAGACCGGTTGCCGGTCAACCGTTATATCTCCGATAGTATAGTTAAAGCCGATCCCGCCAGCTTCGGGATAAACTACTTTACCTGCAACTGCTGTAGTAGTTATTACGGCATCCGGTCCAGCACCACTTAAGGGAACTGATTTGAAAAAACCGGTTTGATCATTTCCTGTTGCAATTACTGCCCTCAGGTTGTTGAGTGTAAAATATTCCCCAACCAGTTGCATGTTTTTACCTTGTGCTCCCGGAATTATTTTTACATTACTGGTTGACAGGGAATTGTCAACCCAGTAATTATCGTAAGCACTGCCGGACCATTGGGACCAACTTACTGCGTACGGCCCTTCATTAATACTCGGATATTCTGATCGTTCAACACGCGTGACTTGCTGAGAAAATACCCCGTGGCCAAAAACCCAGACCCGGGAAAGATTATCAGGAGCTCTGAATATGAGCTTCGGACTGCCCGCGATACCCTGTACCGGCGGCAGACCCGGCTTTATTGCACGCCAAACAACCCGTGCGCTGCTACTATCATCAAATCTTCCAATAACCGAAGGGTAACGATGATCCTCGTATCCGGTACCATAAGAAAGATTGATCGGATCCCAATGTTGCGGACCAAATACAAGTTTGTAATAGATATCAGAAGTCTGATAACCGTTAACCAGGCCATGCTGCTCCCAAACCAGCGGATTAGTGGTACCGCCATCAAGTCCGTTTTGTGTAACACCTATGGAAGGGTTGTGCGAATTGTTGTCTGTCCCTTCTATTGATACAATATACAGATCGGATTCAACCGGGTTTCCGGTAATAGGATCATCGGGGCCGACATTCCAGTTAAGCGAAACGAATTTTAACCCGTCTGTTTCATTTTCCCTGAATACTAATTTGATTCCTTTCTGTCCAATTTGCCCGGGTTGCCCGGGTGAATAGAATCTGGCCATACATAATTCGGTATTAAAATTACCTGTACTAACCTGTACACTATGCAAATCATTTGCGCAGATTGTTAGTCCGCCGATAAGATCCGCGATATCTAGGCTTTTTACAATAATACTCGTTGCATTTGTTGATGGCAGATACTCCTGGTAAGCCAAATATACTTTATCCCTGAGCCCTTGAGCCTGCCTGACCCAGAGGTCTAGGTTAATATTACGGCAAATTGATGCCTCCCCGTTATGTCCGCTGACGTTTACTTCTTTCGCCCATGTTATGCCATTGTCCGTAGAAAACGTTGCCCATACCTTACCAAGAGAGACGTATGCAAAATACTTAAACTTTTCTAAATTGTTATTAGGGCCCTTGTATAATCCGGTTACCACCTGCCTGTGCCCGGCATTTGCAAATTCTTCAACCGAAGTTGTTAATAAATGGCCCTTGAAGTTTGCAGTTATTTTTGCATTCTCTCCTTTAAACACAACCGGTGATTCGACATTGTCCGGATTAGCCAATTCCGCATTGTATAGGTTCCAGCCAACAAACTGGAAATTACAGTTTATACCATTTATTGTCTTGGTGAGCGTACTTTCACGGCGGATTGTATAATATGGGTTCGCGAAACCTGGTTTTTGCTCAAGAAACACTCCCCCGTAATCGGACAGATTTTCCTTTTTAAGTTCCAGTGGCGCTGTAAACTGTTTAAACTCGTCCGATTGTATCCAGTTACTCGAACCGGTGTTAGTGTATGTCCACGGATCCTTAAACCAAATATTACCGGATGTTGTTAAACCCTCTGCATTGTATTCAATTCGTGCATTTTCTGTTTCCACAAAGGCCGAAGCATATTCAGTTTCGCTGCTGAGAATTTGAGCATTAGTAAATGTTTTCACCAAAACATCCTGCCGTGAGCCGCCATCTCTACCCAATAGAAAGTTCCTTGTTTTTTGCGTTTTACCGGTTCCATTATAGTTGGGCACAAATGGCAGTTCGTTCGTCCGCACCGTGTGGTTAACAGCATCCAATTCCATCAGCTTACGGGTGCCCGAAGGGGCAGGATTTGCTATATTATTGTCAACTATCAGGCTGCCATAACCGGTTGAGTTCTCAATTAAATTGACAAAGGTAACCGGGTTTGCATCCACGAACTCGATGGTTAAATCGCACGCGGGTTCGTTGAAATGCGCCCAATCCCAATCGAATCTTTCCTTTTGGAGAAAGTCCCACCAGTCTCGAATATTAACGGGGTTGTTTGATTCCGCTGCCAAACCAAGCGTAAAATAATTATTGCCGCTTAACACCGCATTTTGTATAGCATCAAACAACGGGCCGGAAGTAAATGTGTTATCATACAGTGCATTTCCCCAGGTATTCCGGGTGGTAGTTGCTGTCATAAGGTAATTTCCGGCAATGCAGGCATTAAAAAAATTGAAGGTGGTGGATACCGGGCTGTTTATGGTAAACAGCTTAAAATACCACGGGTCCCAGTACCATCCGTGGGTTACTGTCTGCAGGCGTATGCTTTTTACCAAAGAATTTCTTGGAATTTGTTGAGAAGTCCAATTCCAAAACAGAAAAGTGCGGTATTCACCTGCAGGTTCATACCCGTTTACACCCGGTTCGGTGAAACGGCTAAAACCTACCATTTTTGCCGGGTAATTGGTATTAAATTGTTCAGTTATCCCATCATGGCTCCGCCAACACCGGGAATTGTTTTCCTTTACAGGGCCAAATGTCCTAATAGTTTGGCTTGCCAAATAGCCGGCAAATACACAGGTTAGCAGCAGGGCGTTAAAAAGTGTCTTCATTTTTTTCCTTGTAATTTAATTTGACTTGTTACGGCAAAAAGTTACATTGAAGAGCAAATTTAAAAAGGGTTGAGCAGCCCTCTAATTGGTTAGCGCTGATTAGTAATTGCTCTTACCGGAAGGCGTTGCCGCGCCTTCCGTTTATTAAAAATTTTATTTTTACTCGTTTTCTCCTTTTGCTTACCGGTATATCCTTAATACGAAACCCCTGTATGAATCACCGCCGACAGCAACAGCCACATTACCCTTAACCCGTATCCTGCCGTATCCGGGCGTTGTGCCGCTTTGATAGTGAGAATAAACATCTTTCCATTCTTCACCATTGTAATGGGCAACAAATCTTCCCGGGCCGCAAACAAATAAATCATTGATGCCTGTTCCATCTATAGAGGTTATATATCCCCGTGTATCAATCCATCCGGAATCCGGATGGTTTTGCGGTAAACTTTGCAGATATGACCATTTACCCGCCTTGCATTGATAGAGATAGTTACCACTAACATAGATACTGCCGCTTTTATTCATGTATAACCCGGAGATGTTGCCAATTAATTGTGTCTTCAAAACCTCCTCCGGGATAAACCTTTTTTTATCGTTTATCGCTTCGATTTGTTTTACCCACCGGTCACCCTCTTTCTTCAGTACAATGCCGCCGTTAAGCTCAACTGTATATGTCATCCCCACGGCATAGATTTCCTCCCCTGACCCTCTTATTGCCCCTAGGTTGTAAACAGTTCCGGTTTCCATTCTTTTCATGGTTACACCATCATAATGGATAATTACCCCGTTAACCCCTGCCATATAAATATTTTTTGCATCAGTACCCCACAAGCCATAAATTGTTGTTATCGAGAATAATTCTTTTGGTACTGCGTATCTCGCAAACTTAGTACCATCCCAGTGTATCAATTGCAGACCATCGGTAAACCAGACATTATTTTTACTCAATCCAAATACCGCGGTTAATTCAGCGTAACTCACTGCTACCTCCACTCCTTCTGAATTAAAAATGCTGGATTCCACAGCATAATATTCCCATTTGCTGCCATTCCATTTTGCTGCATTATAACGGAGTGAAGTTCCGGGATGTTCCGGATCCTTGAAAGAGAACCTTCCAGCAACCCAAATATTATTTTCATCAACAATAAATACATCGTTGGAGTATCCGGCATACCCCATTGTATCAAGGTAGCAGGTAAATGTGTTCTGTGTTTTATTAAGGGTAATTGTTTCACCGGAAACTTCTTTCAGTAGTTTGCCGTTTTTTTGATAGGCGGCACGGTACTGGTAACGGGTATTTGCAGAAAGGCTGTCGTCAGTAAGTAAGGTATCGGTACCGGCAATGCAGTTGTTAAAAATTTCTTTATCCCCGCGGTGTATCACAACAGGTGTCGTACCATCAAGGGATTGAATAAGCAGGTACACTTCCCGGGTACCGGTATCAACTATTTGCAGCCCGGGCTGCTGCGAATCAATGCTGTCAACGGGGTTTTTCTTGCAACCTGCCGAAAGTATTATAAGCAAAAAAGCAAACAAGACTAATTGAAGGGAGTAACGGCCAACTTGATGAAGGCGATGCTTCGTGTAAGCAGGGGTAAAAAATAGAACGGAACAATAATGTAAAAACGACTTTTCGAACGACAAAAAACAACAACAAACCCGCCGGAAAACTTTCCGGGGCTGAATAATTTCTAAAATATATTTACCCATACCAATTGCTTTCACAATAACAACAATTTAAAGTAACCCACTGTAAATATCCCGGATTGTCCCCGGCCGATTAAGTAGGCGATATTTATTTTCATTCTAAAATTTTTTTAACAGAAAATTTCCTGTCACTCCGCTCGTGTCCCTGTTATACCCGTTGTGTCTATTATATTTTCTCGTAACTAATATTATTCCAGCAATAATTTAGCAAAAAAAAAACAACAAAAACAATAAGTTTTTTTGAAAATTTCCGGATAAATTTTCAGGGATGGGGGTTATTTCAGCTTGAGAAGGGGGAAATTATTAGGTTGTTTTCTTGCAGAAAACATCATGATGGTGCGATTTACAAAACCGCCCTGCATGTGGCATTACAAGTTTTCTATAGGCTCAGGTAAACCGGGCGTGCTTGGCGAAGCTTTGCTTCGCGCTACAAAAAAGGCGATTTGGAAAATCGCCATCGATGCAGCAGGATAAGTTTTGTGCAATGTTAGGTTATCCGGGTTTATTTTACGAAACCCCGGTTGGCGTTAGAATTTATAATTCATAATTAAAAATTTATAATTACCTACAGCGTTTCTGTGCGCTGTATAAACTCGCAGATTATTTTGTCGGTGCTGTTCAGCAGTTCTTCCGGTTTACCGGTAAAATATACTTTGCCTTCATGCATCATGGCTACACGGTCGGCAACGTTTTTAACGCTGAACATATCATGGGTGACCACAATCGCGGTGGCGTTCACTTTCGAAGCCACATCCTTAATCAGGTTATCTATGGAGTCTGACATGATCGGGTCAAGGCCCGTTGTCGGCTCATCATACAAGATGTACGCGGGGTCGGTAACAAGTGCCCGTGCCAAGCCAACACGCTTACGCATACCGCCCGAAAGTTCTGATGGTTTTAATTTTTGTATCCCGGGCAGGCCAACCAATTCAAGTTTTTCTGCAACAAGTAGGTCAATTTCTTCTTTGGGCGGCCGTACTTCGGCTTCAACCAGCGGGAGGAAAATATTTTCTTCAACGGTCATTGAATCAAACAGGGCTGCACCCTGAAACAGAAAACCTATTTTTTTACGGATCTTGTACAATTCTTTCTGGCTCATGTGGCTTATATTGTTGCCTTCCACTTTTACACTTCCCTGATCGGGATGTAGAAGGCCCACTATGTGCTTAAGCATTACACTTTTGCCGCATCCGCTCCGGCCGACAATAACCATTGTTTCGCCTTCCTTGATGGTAAGGTTAACACCGCGCAGCACTTGTTTGCTGCCGAAAGATTTATAAAGGCCTTCTATTTCAATCATGCTTACAGCTCTTTTGAAAGTTTAAGAATT
Source organism: Ignavibacteriales bacterium (assembly GCA_016182615.1). Classification (GTDB taxonomy): domain Bacteria; phylum Bacteroidota; class Ignavibacteria; order Ignavibacteriales; family Ignavibacteriaceae; genus JACPGF01. Next base: position 7,426 of record JACPGF010000108.1, on the reverse strand, counting down.
ATATCTGCACTGCTAATGCCTTCGGCTTCGGCATTAAAATTGGTAATCATCCTGTGCCGCAATACCGGAACAAGTGCATACCGTACATCGTCAATATCAGGGGTAAACCTGCCGTCCATAAGTGCCTTGGCGCCAGCACCAGATATTGCGAGGCTCTCGGGCCTGCACCCCAGCGTACCCAGTCTTTTACAAACTGCGGCGCATTGGTTTCGGCGGGCCGGGTTTTGGATACTGCCTTTACCACGAATTCAATAACATTGTCTGCAACCGGTACACGCCGGATAATATCCTGGAAGGTTATTAAATCTGCCGCGTTAATTACTTTTTGTAAATCCGGTTTGTATTCACTTGTTGTCAGTTTTACAATTTGCTTTTCTTCTTCAAACGAAGGATAGCCGAGCCATAAATTAAACATGAAACGGTCCAATTGTGCTTCGGGCAGGGGATAGGTGCCTTCCTGCTCGATGGGGTTTTGTGTTGCAAGCACAAAAAACGGCTCTTCCAGTTTATAGGTTTTACCACCGGCGGTAACCATGTGCTCCTGCATTGCTTCCAGCAGGGCACTTTGGGTTTTTGGCGGGGTACGGTTTATTTCATCTGCAAGAATAACATTTGCAAACACGGGCCCGGGAACAAAACGGAACTCCCGTCTTTTCGATACCGGATCCTCATCAATTAGCTCCGTGCCGGTTATGTCGCTCGGCATAAGATCGGGTGTGAACTGTATGCGCTTGAACGACAAGTCGGTAACATCCGCGAGCGTTTTAATGAGCAGTGTTTTTGCAAGACCCGGCACACCAACAAGCAGGCAGTGCCCGCGTGATAGCAGCGAGATAAGCAGTTGATGAATAATATCTTCCTGCCCGACAATTACCTTTGCAATTTCGCTTTTTAACTGTTTTACCGAGTTGGTGAACCGCTCGGCGGTTGCAATATCTTTATGTTTTGTATTCTGATCCAATTCGTACCCGTTAAATTTTAATTTCCCAAAAGATTTTTTCTTTCAGCTCTTCCATCCATTTCTTGTACAAGCGCTGTTTTTTGTACTCGTCAGCCAGTTTTTTTACATCCGGGAAATCGATTTCAAGATCCGGCTGATGCTGCTGTATCCGGCTTTCGAGCCACACGATATGATACCCGTATTTTCCCTGAGTATAGTCAACACGCTTCGGGAAACTGATGTCGCCCTCTTTCATCTTAGCGGTAATTTCCAGTAGGTTTTTATCCATCTGCTCCATGTAAAACGAGCCAAGTACACCGCCAAAGGCTGCTGTTTCTTCATCATCGCTGTATTGTTTAGCGAATCCTGCAAATGTACCTTGTTTTTTTACAATACTGTCACGAATACTGTTCAACACCTCGATAGCATTTAAATCGGCCTCGTCATCGGCTTTAACTTTTACAAGTATATGACGGGTGTGTATCGACTCACCTCTGCGCTCTAGGAGTTGTATAACATGATAACCCACGGGTGACTCGACAACAGGGGCGTATTGCTTAGCAGTTAAGGAATAAGCCGCGGCCTCAAACTCGGGGAAAAATACACCGCGTTTCACGAATCCCAAATCGCCGCCGTTTGCGGCACTTCCCGGATCCTCGGAATTTGCGCGGGCCAGCTCGGCAAAGTCTGCGCCTGCTTTAATCGAATCCAAAAGAGCCTGAGCTTTCATTTTATATTTTCGTTTCAGCTCAACAGAGGTCTTGGGGTTTTTAAATATGTGTGATATTTTTACCTTTTCGGGGATAACGCCTAAGCTATCTTTGAAGCGGTAGAAAAAGTCCTCCACTTCGCGCCGTGATGCCTCGAGCATACCAAATTTTTTTTCTTGTACACGCTGAACCAGCATGTCCTTTTTGGCATTTTCACGCAGTTCTCTTTTGATTTTTTCGATGCTCATACCGTATATCTGCTCAATTTTTTCTTTCGAGCCGTATTGCTGTGTCAGGACGTTTATCTGATAATCGATCTGCCTGCTGACCTCATCCTCGGATACCGTTATCGAGTCAATTAAAGCTTGCGCGTACACAAGTTTTTCATCTATCATGTTTTCTAACAGGGCTTTTCTCAGTTCGGGTGTATCTGCTTTTGCTTTACGCTGTGCAATAAGCATGTTTACCTGAAAGTCCAGTTCGCTTTTCATGATGATTTCGTTATCAATAATTGCGGCAACTTTATCAATGGTTTCCTGCGCTTGCAGTAATTGGGCACATACGATGAATGCTATGGCGAAAAAATATTTCATGTCTTCTTTATAATTATTATAATTGATAATTCACTTTTTACGGAAAATAAAGATAATCAAAATTCGGGATTAAGAATATCAACAGTACTCTCCGAGTACAAGTCTTTCAGGTATTTTTCAATATAGTCCCCCTTTTTCTTCTCGATAACCCTTTTTTCTATTATTTGCTTTATTGCCCCAAGCGGGGGAATAGAGTCAGGCGGTAAAGTAAATTGCAGTCCGACAATCATGTACCGGTCTGCTGCAATATTAACCGGCGGCGAAGTCTCTCCCGGAGAAAGCGCTGACAGCAAACGGAATAATAAACCGGATTCAAGCTGATACGCGTATTTAAACACGTTTAAATAAACCGTGTGCATACTATCCGGTTTAGCCTGCTTATTTGCGGTGCTCCAAGAGCCTGCAAGTATTTGCCTGTGAAATTTTTCAGCCTGCTCTTCATTCGGGAAAACTGCTAAATGATAAAGATACCCTTTATCTCCGGCTACAAACTGCCATTTATCCTGATTGTAACACTCCCTCAATTCCTCTTCGGAACATGAAAATTTTGCATCATCGGCAATTTTCTGCATTAACATAGCCACAGCAAGTTCCTTTTGAGCACGGGTAAGAAGATAACCATATTTTGCATCAGAAGTGATACCTTCTTTTATCGCCTTTTGATATAAAATTTCGGTTTTAACCCATTGCTGATAGAGTTCTTGCTTGTGGGATGATGAAGGAGCAGCGGAATCGTACAGTGATACAAATTCCTGTTCGGTAAGATAGGAATCGTTAACGCGGGCTAAATAAACTGCCGGTTTAGGTTTTTCACCGCATCCCGTGAACAGGGATGCGGTGAAAAAAAAGATAAATAAATTATTTTTGAGCTTCTTTAGGCAGGGCATCGTAATGCATCTTAGGCTGATACTTTACTTTCAGGCTGTTGATGTATGCTTCTTCAAGCCTTTTTGCTTCAAGTTCCTGGAATGAACCGGAAACTTCAGCTTTTGCTTCTTCGAAGGTCTTTCCGCGTGAGGCATCTTTTTTGTATAACTTGAAAATAGAGTAACCGCCGCCATAGGCAAACGGTTTCGAAATATCGCCAATGTTTTGCAGTTTGTTGGCTTCAGCTGAAAGTGTTGTAGTATTAACATCGGCTAATTCAAACCTGCCTGCTTTTTCTTTGTAGTTCGGGCGCTCGGTATATTTTGCCGCAACCGTATCGAAATCTTCACCTTTCATGAGCATATCGTAATAAACTTTGCTCAGTGAATCGCTGCTGGTGTAAATTTCGCCGTATTCAACTCTGTCCGGCCAAACATATTTTGTTTTGGTATTTTCGTAATGTTGTACAAGCCGCGCGCTGTCGAGCTGAATTTTGTTCCATACTTCATCTTCCTGCAGTTTGAAAATAAAGATACCACTCTTATAATCTTCCATCAGGTTTTTGAATTCAGGATTTTCTTTGTCAAGCTGTAACGCGGCGTATTCAACAACAACTTCATCGGAAAATTTCTTCAGGCCGGTTTCCATCATTTTAGGCTCTATTACCCGTCCGTTAAACTCGGCTGTGTTCATCGCGTACGTTACAAACGAATCAACCGATACTGAGCGGCTGCCAATAGTAAACAATGGAACACTTTTCAGTGCTTCGTACCAGGGAGCCTTTAGTAAGTCCGGACCAATTTTAACGCTGTCACCGGCTTTAAGGAATAAGCCAAGATTGGTGGCATTAATCTTGTAAACGTATTTATTCCGGATGTTAGCGGTTAGTGTATCGTAATCACCGGTATAGCGGAACAATTTATAATTGGTTTTAAGGTTCTCTTTATCTTCTTCAAACGAAGGATACTTCTTACGGTCGGTTTGTTTAATAATATGAAATCCGTAAGTGGTTTTTACAATTTTAGAAACCTCATTAATTTTTAAACTAAATGCAGCTTCATCAAACTCCTGCACCATCATCCGGCGCTCAAAAAAGTTAAGGTCGCCGCCATTTTCTTTATTGGAATGATCCTGTGAATATTTTTTTGCAAGCTCAGCAAAATCTTCACCGGCAAGCACTTTCTGATAAACAGAATCGGCACGTAAACGGGCGTTAACCGAATCAACTTTTCCGCTATCATCCTGCATGCTAAGCATGATATGGCTGCAGCGTATTTGAGGGATACGCTCTCTTTTTTCGGTTACTTTAATGATGTGGTAACCGAACTGTGTTTTAACCACCTGCGGATTAACGGAACCAACCGGGGTATTAACAAAGGCTTCTTCAAATTCAGGCGCACGTATCATCAGCGGTGTAAAATAATACACATCGCCGCCGTTTTTAGCGGAAAAATTATCCTGCGAATATTTTTTTGCCATTTCTTCGAATGGCTTGTTGAATTTAAGGATACTATCTAAAATCGCCTGAGCTTTTGTTTTGGCACCGGCTTCACCGGTTGAATCGGGGCGCAGCATGATATGGCTTACGCGGTATTCGAACTTGCGTAACTCCCAAAGGCGTTTTACATTTGGTTCAACAAGATTTTTTTCTAAAATATACGTGATGCCGATTTTTTTCTTGTAATCGAGCAGCTCATTCATTAAAGCTTCATCTTTGTCATAACCTTTTTCGTATGCATCTGCAAGTTTCATACGGTAGTTAACATATAAGCCGAGGAAGTTTTTTTGGGCATCGAGTGAGTCGGTTGATTTTGAGGATCCTGTGTTTTTACTGAATGCGTCAGAAAATTCCGAAAGGGTTACTTTCTGGCTGCCGAATTCAGCAACTGTTGCATTATTGCTGTTTCCACCACCTTGGCAGCCTGCAAACCAGGCCGTTACAGCAAGCGCGAACAATACTAACGAAAAGCGTTTCATATAAAGTTTTATCTCCATTAAGTTTACTTAAATTGAATTATTATTTTTTCTTCAAAGGGCAGCTCAACCCCCTTTAACAGGGGAGCAATATTTTTAAGTTCTGCAAATGTTTTTGGCTTATTCTTTTTAACTTCATCCATTTTTTTACGGTTTTTCAGTACTTCACCAAAGTCAAGCCCGAACAGGACAATCTGCTTGTTATACCTGTTCGTTGAATTGGTTTTGATAATTTTACCAACAGGCTCAACGGCAAACCGGATTTTGAAACCGAACATCTCAGCAAGTTTGCCCACGAACATGTCATTAAATGTTGTATCAGAAACCGAGTTAATAATCGGGTTATCCGTTTCTGGATACGAGAATGCCATCGTGTCCAGAGGGTTACTGATAGTTAACGTTGCAACCGGCCCCTTGGAAAAAGTAAAATGCATGGGTTCTTTTGCTTTTTTGTACTTCACAGTCCCTGTCGATTCAACTACCTGACGGGGGAGTTTTTCATCGGGGTTAATATCCAATTTTACCTTTTGGATGTCGGTAAACTCGTAAACTACAGTATAACCGCGCATTTCACCCCTTTTCAGTTCACGCGTTTCCTTAAATACAACACCCTCACCGTAATTTTTGGCATTCTTTTCAAGAGTGTTTTTATCTTTCCACTTTATCTCCGACTTATCACCGCTGCTTTTGGCGATTGACTCGGCAATAGAAATCATCGCATCCTGCATCATTATTGTTTCATGTATGCTGCCGCTGCCGTCAGGGCGCACTTTTACAAGCACGTCAATGTCCAAGCATCCCGTGAAAAACAGGATGGATGCCAGACCGGTGGCAAGGAAAAAACGTTTTGTTTTAATCATGCAGTTGCTCAGGATACCAAAAACCGGATATATAGAAAATGAAATTAAATTAACTTAGTATATTAGCAATAGATTAGACGAAAACCAAAGCAGAATGTTCAAATTTCAGGTCATTTTTTTGCATTTTAGTACAATTTTGCCGGATGTGGTTCCCGTATGGCCGGATATGTTTTCTTGAACAAATTTAATGCTTCTGGGTACCTGTTACCCCGGTTAAATTTTAACAAAAGACTTTATGGGGGAAACGAATGCCTGGAAAATGGAAAACAGTTCAATTGTTTTCCCGGGATATCGGCAGTTGTTGGGCTTAGCGAAGCTGTGCTTCGCGCTACAAAAAGGCCGGTTCAAAAACCGGCCTTAAAATTTGACTGATGGAAAGAGAGAGGTAATTCGTAATTCAGCGATGCGCTAAAACTCATCACTCAACACTCATAGCTCATCACTCCTATTCGACTTTCCAGATGTTGCCACTGTAGAGCAGTTTTTTAAGCGTGCCCTTGCCTTTGGCATTCTGTACTGCAACTAACTGGTTTTCAACATCTTCATCGTATGTCGGTTTAAATGACTGATGAAATACACCCACCGGTGTCGGGAAATCAGGTAAATCGCTGAAGCGTGAAAGCAGGAAGGCGCGGACAGGGTTAACATCGGTTTCGTCGTGTACCCAAAGGTCTGCAACGGTATGCTCACCCTTGGTTAAATCGACGATAACAGGATTAAATCCATCCAGTCTGATTCCTTTATCGTTATTCTTACCGAAAATCATCGGCTTGCCGTGCTCGAGTACCAGTACGTTATCGGCTTTGGTTTCTTTGTCGGTCAGGTTGGCAAATGCACCATCATTGAAGATGTTGCAATTCTGGAAAATTTCGATAAACGCCGTGCCCTTGTGTTCAGCAGCGCGCAACATCATTGCCTGCAAGTGCTTAGCATCCCTGTCCATAGAACGTGCAACAAACGTGGCACCCGAAGCTAAAGCCATCGAAACGGGTTTAAACGGGAAGTCAACACTGCCGTATGGCGTGGTTTTGGTCTTTTTGCCTTTTTCGGAAGTGGGGGAATACTGCCCTTTGGTCAATCCGTAAATTCTGTTGTTAAATAACAGGATTTTAAAATCGATATTTTTACGGCATGCGTGGATAAAATGGTTGCCGCCGATACTCAGCAAATCGCCATCACCGGCTGCAATCCATATAGACAGCTTTGGATTAGCAAGCCTTACACCTGTGGCAATCGCCGGGGCACGGCCGTGAATACTGTGGAAACCGTAGGTGTTCATGTAATACGGGAAGCGGCTCGAGCAGCCGATACCTGATACCCATACCATGTTTTCTTTGCGGACGTTGATATCGGGTGATACACGCTGCATCTGTGCTAATATCGAGTAATCGCCGCAACCCGGGCACCAGCGAACATCCTGATCGGTTGCAAAATCTTTAGCAGTATATTTAACGGGTGTTTCTTCAATCGTGTTAACGTTAT
>JACPGF010000107.1:3521-5431 GCA_016182615.1 Ignavibacteriales bacterium | reverse complement strand
TGTCAACCAATGCTTTTGCATGCGCGGGATCAACGTCCGGCAGAATACCATGCCCAAGGTTAAAAATATGCCCGTTATGCCGCCCAAAGCTTTTTAACACGTTTACTGCCTCTTCACGGATTTTCTCAACCGGACCGTACAAAACTGTCGGGTCCATATTGCCCTGAATGGCAACATCTTTACCAACTTTTTCACGCACTTTGCCAATGTTAACAAGCCAGTCGATGCCAATTACATCAGCACCGCACTTGGCTACCTGTTTCATTGAAGCATGAGCGCCTTTCGGGAACACGATTACCGGTTGTTTTTTCCTTTTGACCGACTGAACTACTTTGGTTATATACGGCAGTGAAAACTCTTCAAAATCTTTCGGTGACAGTATGCCCCCCCATGTATCAAAAATCTGCACCGCGTGAACGCCAGCTTCAATTTTTGCTGAAAGATAATCAGCACAGGCCTCCGCTATTTTATCGAGTAAGGCGTGCGCCAGTTTTGGATTCGTGTAAACGAACTTCTTTACTTCAGAAAAAGTTTTGGAGCCTTTCCCTTCAATCATATAGGTTAATAACGTCCAGGGAGCGCCGCAGAAGCCGATGAGCGGTACGCGCCCGTCCAATTCACGTAATGTCAGTTTAATTGCATCCATGACATATTTTAAGTCTTTATTCGGGTCAATTTTCTTGAGTGCTTTTATTCCTGCCTCATCCCTAATCGGTGTTGGGAATACCGGCCCTTTCCCCTCTTCAAGTTCAAGATACATTCCCATCGCTTCTGGAATAACAAGAATATCCGAGAAAAGGATAGCAGCATCCACTCCAATAATATCAACCGGTTGCATCGTTACTTCGGCTGCCAGTTCGGGAGTTTTGCACATGGTTAAAAAATCGGACTTTGCCCGCACTGCACGGTACTCGGGTAAATATCTTCCGGCCTGCCGCATTATCCAGATTGGGGTACGCTCCGTGTCTTCGCGGCGGCATGCCCGTAAAAATAAATCATTTTGTAACTTGCTCATTATATTCCTGTTTTCATTTTCTCTGTTTTAAAAAAACTTATTAGTGTATTAGCCATACCGGCAAAAGATGCCTTTTGCGGCTGTAAAATATTACTCAAACCAAATTTTTCCATTTCGCCAACCGTTGTCGGTCCAATACCAACAACTTGTTTCCCGGTAAAATAAGCAGCTGAACTTACACCTGCTATTATAATAAAATTCCTGAATGTCGAAGGACTGGTAAACATAAATGCGTCGGGAATATGCTGCCCTAACATCGTGTTTAAGTCAGCCTGTATCACTGCATCCGGTAGTCCGTTTACATAAACAATGGCTTTTGTAACGTGCATTCCCAACAATTGCAGTCCATCTTCCAGTTCCGGCCTGCTTAAATCCGAGCTGACGATAAGTGCCGATTTACCGGATACCCTGAGGCTTTTCATCTTTTCTATTATCCCTGCGGCACTCTGCAACTCAGGTACTATATCAGCCTTAACATTGTACTCACTTAGTTTTACCGTTGTTTTTGTGCCTACGGCAACAACTTTCGCTAAACTATTTAATGTGGTAGTACTGCCAAAATCCGTGAAAAAAAATTTCACCGCGTTTTGCGATGGAAAAACAATAAAATCGAATGCTGCATTTAGTAACCGCTCTTTTATCTTAACAGATACTGCCCTGCCTGAAAAACCAATTGCCGGGAATAGCAGCACTTTAGCACCGAACGACTCCAACAGTGATTTACTTTCAATCCCCTGCTCTTCGCCTCGGGTAACAACTATGGTTTTTCCTGCAAGGGAATTTTCATTCACTGCACCGGTTATAGGCTGCAAAACAATTCCTCAAACAGTCTCACGCTGAATTAATTCAGCAAGCACTGCTCCGGCTCCGGCACGTTTTAAATCTTTTGCTAATG
>JACPGF010000107.1:0-3460 GCA_016182615.1 Ignavibacteriales bacterium | reverse complement strand
TGATTTTGTTGTCCTTACTTTCTTCCTGAACACAACCGTTCCGTCGAGTGAGCCCACCATTGCATCTAAGTAAAAGCCATTGCTTTTAACTTGTGCATACGCGCCTATGGGCACTTGGCATCCGCCTTCAAGCTCACGAAGCAGAGCACGTTCGGCAAGCACTGAAATATAGGTATTTTCATCATGCAAAACCTGAACTGCTTCATACGCGCGGGTATTTGTTGCGGCAATCTCAATTCCAAGGGCACCCTGCCCAACCGCGGGTAAAACCTGTTCAACCGGAATTACCGAAGAAATATATTTCTTAAGGTTAAGGCGTTCAACCCCGGCTCTGGCGAGTATTATCGCATCCCATTTTGATTTCAAAAACTTTTCGATACGTGAAGGCACATTGCCGCGGAGTTCAACAATCTGCAAATCAGGACGCAGGTGCAGTAATTGGCTCCGCCTGCGGAGTGAGCCGGTTGCAACAGTTGCGTTTTCCGGTAAGTCCATCAGGGTCATGCCTTTTTTCCGGGCAATCAATACATCTTCAACCGGGTGCCTCTCAGTCACACACGCAAGCTGCAAACCTTCGGGAATTTGTGTTTGTAAATCTTTCAGGCTGTGCACTGCTAAATCAATTTCACCACGGAGCAGGGCATTCTCCAGTTCTTTCGTAAAAAGCCCTTTGTCGCCAATTTTCGACAAAGCCACATCAAGGATTTTGTCACCCTTTGTCTTGATAATTTTAATCTCGACACTTAAGCCTTTCTGGCTTTTTTCGAGTGATTTTTTAACATGGTTTGCCTGCCATAAAGCTAGCTCACTGCCGCGTGACCCGATAACGAGTTTTGATTTTTCCTTCTTTTGCACGGTTTTATCCTTTTTTATCAATGCCAAACAACTCCCTGATAATGGCAATTTTTGCCGCGGCTTCGGGTGAATTAACACCTGACTCAGCCACACGGCGCAATTCCATCGTTGGGTGATGTAATATTTTATTAATAATTCTTTTTGTTATTATTTCCAGTTTTTCACGGTCATTCTCCGAGAAACGGTTAATCTGGTTTTTGACTTCTTCCTGCCGAATTTCTTCGAAAAATTCCCTCAGTGATTTTATCGTCGGGGCAACTTCGAGTGAATTAAACCAATTGTAAAAATCGACCATTTCATCCATGATGATTGCCTTCACCTTGGGAATTTCATCACGGCGTTTTTTCATGTTCTGTTCGACGATGATATTCAATGAGTCTATATCATTATAGAACACGTTATCCAGTTTCCGGGCATCAGGAGAAATATCGCGGGGAATGGCAATGTCCATCAGAATCGAGGGATTACCGCCCCGCCTCTTCATCATCTGTTTTATGTCGTCAAAAGTAAGTATTAACTCAGGGGAGGATGTTGCAGAAATGATTATATCAAATTCGTGGAGATGCTCCTTGAAATTACCAAATGGCAGTATGGCAGCACCGAGTTTCTCAGCTGCTTTTTCTGCTTTTTCATACGTCCTGTTAGTAAGGGTTAACTTGCTAATATCTTTGTCACGCAAATGTTTTGCTGCAATCTCGCCGGTTTCACCAAGCCCGATCACAAGTGCACTTTTCTTAGATAAGTTTGAAAATATTTTTTCGATAAGCTGCACGGCAGCATAACTAACGGTGATTGCTCCTTCACTGATCGTGGTTTCGGTTTTTACTCTTTTTCCAACTTTAATTGCAGAATCAAATAGCCTCTTCATCATAAAACCAACAAACTGCTGCCCTTCGGCTATCTGAAAAGATTCCTTAACTTGCCCGAGTATCTGATTGTCACCGATGAGCAGTGAATCAATACCTGCCGCAACTTTAAACACGTGCTGAACAGCTGAACAAGCGAAAAACTTCTGGAAATGTGCATCCTCTATTTTACCAACGGGTTTTTTACCGGTAAGATACTTTTCTAAATCGGTGTGCTGCAGCCCGGGATTAATTGGAATTCCATAAATTTCCGTCCGGTTACAGGTTGAAATAATAAATCCTTCGGAAAAATATTCGTTCTTTAATCCGTTAAGCAGCTCTTTTATTTCATCAGTACTTAAATGCAAAGATTCACGCAAATCCACAGGCGCGGTGTGATGATTGACTGAAATAGCTAATAAATTCATCTCGTATCCATGCCTGCTCTTAATAAAACGCGTGAAATGAACGTGATAGAAAGTTCGTCACAATCGTGGAAAGAATGGCAATCAGAAATCCCGCAATTGAAAACGAAACAACTTTTTTGCCCATCCATTTACCGCTTAGTTTAGCGGCAATTCCAACACCGTACAGCAGCCACACGATGCAGGTTGCAATAAGCTTCGGGTCCAGGAGTGAAAAATTTGGAAAAGCCAATGGAAGCCAGATGATTCCAATACTGATGGCTATTGTTATAGCGGCAAACCCGATGAGAGCTGAATAAAAACTCAATTTCTCTAAAATTTCAAGGTTAGGCAGACGGTTGAATATCAATCCGAATCGGTTTAATTTCAGTTCCTTGTACAATTGTAAATATAAAAACCCGTATACAGCAGACACCGTAATACCTGAATATCCAAGTAGAGCACTGAATACATGAATTCCCAACAGGCTGCTTTTCAGGACTTCCTTCACTTCAATTAAATCTTTAATGAATATCGTTGAGATTGTCTGGAAAATGAGTGAAATAACGATTATAAACAATCCGGTGCCCCGCACATCCGTCAGTAATTCAAGTATGTAGTATGCGAAAGCGATACAAAATGCCAGAACAGTAAAAATTTCAAACACATTCGTTATCGGCGGGTGGTCGAACGCCACGGAGCGTGCCAACAAATAAATTGCATGCAGCATTAAAGTTAGGAATAAGAACAGCCGTTTGCTATTGGCAAGCCGCCTTAAATCCTTTAAGAAGTCCCATAGATACACGCCAACACTTACCGCGTATAACAGGGGCAACAAAAAATTCAGGGTATAAATAAATCCGTTCATATCATTTCATGTAAAAAATAAATCATTCCGAAGTACAGTTTGCAAAAGTAATACGTAAAACACACACTAAAAAAGGCTGTTTTCGTAAAAACAGCCCAACTAACAATAATTGTTTACTACAACCTATAAAGATACTGAAAGGTTCATCTTAAGACAAGGCAAAAAGGAATTATGAATTAGGAGTTATGAATTATGGTTCACCTGAAAAATCGGTGGAGATTCTGCAATGAGGCGAATTAGTCATCAGAAGCACACTGATCAACTTGACCTTTTTTGAGCGAAATTTCACAATGAAATTGTACTACATTCACCATGCAATTAGTGGCTTGGCATCCACCCCTTCGGGGAAAGCCTGGGAACAGTTGGGTTGAACCACCCCAGAGTGAACTCTGGGGTTAGGAGATATTCAACTATACCCGCTCAGAGAGCGGTTGTTATGCATGCCCTAACCCCTGCATTTATGCTGGGGTACCTTACCCAACAGGATT
>JACPGF010000106.1 GCA_016182615.1 Ignavibacteriales bacterium | reverse complement strand
ATATAGATACAAAATTTAGGAGCTATTCTGAAATTTTTCCTGCGCGCAATTCTTTGCTTAACCTCTTCGCAAGATAGAGGTCCTGGATTACTTCAAACAGTCCTGCTGAATGTACCGACAAGGTGCGGTTAGCTTCTGTTGTAAAAATAAACTCTCCCGGTAAGCTTTCCATGTTGCCATCGAAAGCTAATCCAACAATTTCGGCATTCTGATTGATAACAGGGCTGCCGGAATTACCGCCGATAATATCGTTAGTAGAAACAAATACCATAGGTGTTTCTAAATTAAACTCAGGTGAAGGATGCTGCCATCTTTCAGGTAAACTCCAGGGATACTGCTTATCAAATGAATAGTATCTGTCATAGAGTCCATAGAAAGTGGTTTTCGAAGGGGCTGTTGTTCCGTTGTAATCATATCCTTTTACAATACCATCACTAATGCGAAGAGTAAAAGTTGCATCCGGTGGAATTTCAGTTCCGTAAACTTCAAACAATCCACGGCCAAGCTGCTGAACATAATCCGACTCACGGTTGGTAATTTCTTTAATTTTCGCACTTAGTTCTTTGCCTTTGTCAGCGGTCTGCATAGCATAAGTAATAAATGGATCGTTAGAACCAAGAATTGCGTCGGCACCTGCATCAACTAATTTCTGAACACCTTCTGCACTTGTAATAGAAGATGAAGCAGCATTTTTTGCAAAAGATGTTACCAATGAGTTGTTCTCACCAAGCAGCATTCCAAGGAAGTTAATGTTTGCGCGCAACAATTTATCTTGTAATGATTTCTCAAATTTTGCTGGAAAAATAGCATCAGTAGTCTTTTTTAGTTCTTCGCCTTTAAATTTTGGGTCTCTTTGGTCTTCAGCTTTTTTCATCTGATTTGCGAATTCAACTAATTTTTTGGCAATTGAAAAGTACTGCGCAGCAACCACCGGGCTTAAATTATAAGCGGAGTTTTCAAAAGCAATCTTTGCAACTTCCGCACGTGTATCTTCAATTTTTTTCCAAAGACCGCCATATTTAGCTTGAAGTTCAGGTTTTTTTGCTACATCAGCCTTAAAAGCTGCCTCGAATGAGCGCTTTTTCTGCATTAAAATATCATCACGTAAACCGGATAGTATGCCATTGCTGGCTTTCCATGAATTAGAGAAACTGAATAAACGGTCTTCCCACTCAGCCTTATCTGCCGGGTTTTCGTTAACAAACGCCTGATATGCCTTTACCAGTTCGTTGAGCATATAAACAGAAACCGGATATTGAATATTTTTTGCATATTCAAGCTGGGCAACTGTACGCAAGCGGCCTGTACGTCCCGGATTACCGACAACAAATACCGGTTCGCCGTCATTGGCACCATTGGAGCTCCATTTGAAGAAATTCTCAGTTCTTAATGGTTTCCCGGCCTCATTATAAACGCGGAAAAAGGAACAATCCAAAGCATAACGGGGATATGTAAAGTTATCCGGATCACCCCCATAGAAACCTAGCTGGGTTTCGGGTGCGAAAACTAAGCGGACATCATTATACCGCTTGTACCCGTATAACGAGTATTTACCGCCATTGTAGAATGTTACAACTGAGCACTCGAGGCCTGTCTCATCTTTGTAGCGTTTTTCAATTTCTTTTTTCTTCTCGTCGCGTATTTTTACTTTTTCATCAGCAGTTGCTTTGTCAATTGCATCCTGCATTTCAGCAGTTACGTCTTTAATCATGGTTAACTGATCAACAAAAAGTCCTTTAACTATTCTCTCATCAGCAAGCGTGGGTGCCCAAAACCCATTTGCATGAAAATCTTCACCTTCTTTTTGCACCTCGGTAACACTCTCTCGTGCGCAATGATGGTTTGTCATGACAAGCCCGTCACCAGAGACGAAGGAGGCTGAACAATAAGTTGCAAAACGGAGGGCTGACATGCGCACTTTATCGAACCAATCATCGTTTGCTTTAAAGTTATATTCACTTACGAAAAATTGTTTCGGTGGAAAGTCAAATGTCCACATTTTGCCGGTATCAAATTTCCCAGCTTTAACAGTATCTAATTTTACCCACGAAGACGGTGCCTGTTGGGCAAATGTTCCGGCAAGAGCCGATACAAATAACGCTAACAGTAAAAGACTTTTAACACGATTCAACATGTAACTAACCTTTTTATTTGATGAAGCAATAATGAAAAACTTTAACATTAAATTTAATAGAAATTGGTCGAAATTAAGGATGATAGGAATAAAAATATGATGAGCGGAAGAAAATAGTGATAAAAAAAATGACTATTTCATGTTCCTTGTGAAATTCCTATCTAACAAACAGTTAGCCCAACTTCGACAGTTGTGCACTAATTTCAAAAAAATCAAGGGCAAAAGCTGCGAATACAATCTAGAAACGAATAGTAGCCGCTAAAAACGCGT
>JACPGF010000058.1:30233-34820 GCA_016182615.1 Ignavibacteriales bacterium | reverse complement strand
ATGATTTACCTGCTAATTCCCACGAAGCACCGCCTTCATAAATTGCTGTATTCGGGCACTCGGGTTCACAAGCGCCACAGTTGATGCATTCGGATGTAATCATTATAGCCATTAGAGACCTCCTTAGAATTATTCAAAATAGAGTTAGATTTCCTAACAAAAAAAGTATTCAAGAACCTAAAAATAAAAAAAATACCGCAGGAAACAACACATTTTCACTTACCTGCCTAAAAAATGCGGATATTATTCTCCGCTTTTCGGAAAACACGCGCTCCGCACCACTTCCCGCATTTTGTTCAGCTCCAAAGGTTTGGTAAAATAATAGTCAGCACCAAATACCTTGGCATCGGTTTCACCGATATATTCAGGATAGCCGGTTATAACCGCTATGGGAATCTCAGGAAAGACTTTTCTGATAAGCGTGTACAACTCAACCGATGATTTTGTTTTAAGGTAAAAGTCCGTGATCAGCAGATCAACCTTATTATTCCGGGCTTTTTCCATGGCATCATCCACGTCCATCGAAGCAAGCATCCGGCAATTTTCCGATTCCAGGAAGATTCTGAATGCTTCAAGAATATTTTTATCATCATCGACCACGAGTACGGTTGGCATAGGAGCATTGCTTCCTTTGTTCATCCTTTTCGGAGCCACACTTTGAACATCCTCGCTCATAACCTATCCTTCATATTGTTGTATTAACAATTTAATTAATACCCTGCTCTAATTCAACAGAAAAAATAAAATTAATTATAAATTAAAAATTTTGAATTATTAGCATTAGATAGCTAACCCTGCATGCAGTCATATTAATTTCACCATCCCCGGAAGAAATGCTGAAATTAACACTATTGCAAAAGAATATCTGGAATTCACCGTAAATAAAAAATCTGGGATGTACTGAATAAATTAACTCCCCGAGAGAAATGGCAGCTTAAAAAGTCCGTCATTTTACATTATTCATTCTACATTTTACATTATAAAGACGCTGCTACGGTAAGTTTTCTCACATTGACATATTGCGCGCGGGCGCTGTCATCGTAAGCGGCCATACGGCAATAGTACGTGCCATGATTGAGTTTTTTTTGGGATGTGTTGAGGTCGTAAATATACTGTCCGGCTGATTTTGTCTCATCAACCAAGGTCATTATTCTATCTCCGGCAATATCATAAACCTCCAGAACGACCTTAGATTTGACAGGTAAGGCATATTCCAGTTTTGGCAATGAACATTCTTTGCTCATCGCTTCGTGTTTAAAATAAAAGTCCGGGAATACCATATTGCATAAGAAAATGTTTTGCTTAAAGTAATGGTAAATTTACAAAAAAACAATCCTAAAAGTAATTATGAGTTTTGAATTCTGAATGATTGTCGGTATCATCGTAATGCCCTTAAGGGTTTACCCACACTCATTCATATTGAGTTGATTTTATACGGTTTTGTCGTTGTTAATGCAATTGACTTCAACCCGTAAAACCTCCCAAGAGAAGTTCTTTCTATTATTTTGGCTCTCAAGCAAATTCCCAGAGGCTTTTTAAAACGGAAGCCATATAAAAACCATCATTCAATCTCTTCCAATTTAGCCGGGCGGGAAACGAGTGTGCCATTTTTATCAATGAGGAACATAGTCGGTGTGGCATAAATAAAGTAATCTTTAGCTGCCTTACCCTCCCAGCCTTTCAGATCGCACATGTTAGCCCAGTCGGGGCATTGTTTTTCCGTGAAAGCCAGCCAGTCTTCTGCTTTAGTATCCATCGAAACGGCAATAACGTTCAAATCCTGCCGTTTCTTGTAGCGCTCGTACAATTTCGGGAGCATCTCTTTGCAATGCGGGCACCATGTTGCATAAAAAACAACCACTGTTTTTTTTGTAAGGTTTTCTAAAAGGTTATGTTGTTTTCCGCCGCTTGTATTAAAAGAGAGCGGAGGGACTTTAGCTCCCTGCTTAAAATATTTTGCCTGATCAATGCGGTTTTTCAGCATCGCTTCTGTTTGCTCGCCGAGGCACAAATCATCTTTAATAACAAAATTTGTAACGATATAATCAATCAGGTTGTCAAAACCATACTGCTTAAACCCGTCAACAAGATACTCTGTAATGTGCTGATACACGATTTGGTTTACCCTTGCCCTCATTAGCAATGAATCAACCGCTTTCATAAACTCCTGTTCCAGCAATTCTTTGGGGAGCTGTGGATTGCGGTAATAGGTCAGGTATTCAATTGCCTTGTTGGTGAACGCATCCGAATGAATGAGCGAAAAATCAGTAAAATTAACGTTATCAAGTCCGTGCTGTTTTAAAAACATCAGTTGCTTTTCAGGAGGCAGTATTTCATTTGGGAACACCGCCTGCATGGAGTTGATGTAACCCGAGAGGAAAGACCGCGGGAGTTTGTCGTTCACTTCCCGGATAAACTGCTTGTACGAGGACTGCAACTCCTGTAATTTGCTGACGGATGCCGTGAAATAATCATCATCTTTGGGATAGCGGCTGATAACCAATTGCAGCAGGTCCGATTTGAGCCTGAATTCCTTTTGCAGTTTGATAAACCGGTAAAACAGTTTGTTGCTTTCGGAAACGGGCACGTGCATACTGTCTAAAGCAGAGGTGTAACCGGTTTCAATCTGTATATCTCCGCCATCCATGATAATATTAAAAGAGGTTCTGTTATCGAGTGCCACCCGGTACATACCCGCAGGATACTTGTTCCTATCAGCGGTAAACCGGAAAACACCGTTGCCTGAATTTTTAATACTGTCAACAAAAGCGCTTTTTTCTCCCTTGAGGGAATAAAGGGCAATGCCCTGTTTTTCAGTCCCCGTTACGGTAATAGAAACGCTTTGCGCGGGAGTAATGCAAGACAAAAGGATAAACAACAGAATCAGTATCATAAACAGCCAATTATTAATAATATGCTCATACACAAATTAACACTTTTCAAAGTCCAATCCATTTTTGTGCATGGTGTTTTTTGGAGTATTTAAACTAATCATGATTTCGTAGCCCACTCATACAAAGGAATCATGATTCTGGGAAATACTTAACTTTGAAAACCGGAGCCGTGGTACAAAAGCCCTGAAAGGGTTTAATCTCAATAACCGCGGGTTCCTTACCCGTGGGAGCATGCCATTACAGTCTCAACTGCCAAAAAAAACTTCATGGACTATTCGTTTCTGATTAATTGCCCGCGGTTTTAACCGCGGAAAAAAAAACAAAACCCTTTACTTCATCTCCCGCTTTAAATGCCGCCCGGTTAAGCTGAGTGGATGCTTGATAACGGTTTCTGGGGTGCCTTCTACGATGATGTCGCCGCCAAACTCGCCGCCGCCGGGGCCGAGGTCGATTACCCAGTCCGCGGTTTTTACCACGTCGAGGTTATGTTCGACTACTACAACGGTGTTGCCTTTGTCAACCAGTTTGTTCAACACTTTCAGCAAAACGTTTACATCTTCAAAGTGCAGACCGGTTGTTGGTTCATCCAAAAAGTAAATCGTGTTTCCGGTGCTTACCTTGCTGAGTTCGGTGGCAAGTTTAACACGCTGTGCTTCACCGCCCGAAAGCGTTGTTGCCTGCTGCCCTAAACGGATGTAGCCGAGCCCGACATCATGCAGACCTTTTATCTTGCGGTTAATCCGCGGCTGGTCTTCAAAAAACTTCACGGCTTCGTCAACCGTCATTTCTAACACATCCGAAATGGATTTTGTTTTAAACAACACTTCGAGAGTTTCGCGGTTATACCGCTTGCCGTGGCACACGTCGCAGGTTACATATACATCCGGTAAAAAATTCATTTCGATTTTTTTCAATCCGTCACCGCCGCATGCCTCGCACCTGCCGCCCGTTACGTTAAAACTAAACCGCCCCGTGGCATAGCCGCGCATCTTTGCCTCGGGCAGCTGCGCGTACATGTCGCGTATGTGCGTGAACAGGCCGGTATATGTCGCGGGATTGGAGCGCGGTGTCCTGCCAATGGGTGACTGGTCAATCTCAATTACCTTATCGATAAACTCGAGACCCTCCGCCTTTTTAAATGGCATAGGCACCTGTTTTGAGCGATAGACATTCTTCATCAATAGCTTAACGACTGTTTCGTTAATCAGCGTGGATTTACCCGAGCCACTCACCCCGGTGATAGCAATAAACGTTGCCAGCGGAAATTTTGCGGTTACGTTACGGAGGTTATTGCCTGTTGCACCTTTTATGGTAAGTGTTTTTCCGTTACCTTCACGGCGCTCTTTGGGGATGCTGATTTCGCGGGTTCCGTTCAGGTAATCCAATGTAATGGAGTTATGTTTTTTTAGCTTCAGTAAATCTTTTGTTTTGCCCATCGCGCAAACCTCGCCGCCATGCTCGCCCGCACCAGGGCCAAGGTCAATAAGGTAGTCGGCGCTCTCTATGGTTTCACGGTCGTGCTCAACAACAATAACCGTGTTGCTCAAGTCGCGGAGCTTCCGCAATGAATCAATCAATTTAATGTTATCACTTTGGTGCAGGCCGATGCTCGGTTCATCAAGCACGTATAACACACCTGCCAGTTGCGTACCGATTTGCGTTGCGAGCCTGATACGCGGTGCTTCACCGCCCG
>JACPGF010000058.1:405-30207 GCA_016182615.1 Ignavibacteriales bacterium | reverse complement strand
GTTCTTTTATTTCCTTAAGAATGGGCGCGGAGATAATCGCGTCTCTTCCGGTGGGAGTAATGTTTTCGAAAAAGTCCCGAGCCCTTCTAATAGAAAGGTGGGAGATTTCGGCAATATTCTTTCCTTGGAAGAGTACGGAGAGCGATTCTTTTTTTAGCCTTCCGCCGCCGCATGTTTTACATGCAACGGTGTTCATGTAGGCTTCAACCCAGTCGCGTATATGGTTGCTTGCAGTCTTATCAAAATAGTTTTTCAGGTGCCCGATGATGCCGGTAAACTTATGCTGATAGGTGACGCTTTTGCCGCCGCTATAATTATAGGTAAACGGGATTTTTTCTTTCGAGCCATTTAGAAGAATTTCTTTTTGTGCCTTGGTCAGGTCTTTCAATGGTGTGTCAAACGTGAAACCATGCAGCGAGGCAACTGAGCGGAGTTGCGAAAAGATATACGTAGTGCGGGGTTTGCCAAGCGCGGCAATACCTTCCTCGTTAATGGATTTGTCCCAATCGGGAATGATAAGGTCGATATCAAGTTCCTTGTTTTCGCCCAGGCCGTCACATGCAGGGCAGGCACCGAATGGCGTATTAAACGAGAATGAATTCGGTGCAAGTTCCTGATAGCTGATACCGCAGTCCAAACAGGCAAGATGGCGGCTGAAAACAAAGTCTTCAGTGCCATCGGTAACAATAACACTGCCGTTACCATAGTTCAAAGCAACCTCAAGCGACTCGGTAAGCCGTTTTACCGATTCGGAGGTAACCTTCATGCGGTCAACAACAATTACGATGTTGTGAATTTTATAGCGGTCAACCTGGAACCCTTTGGTTATCTCGTGCATCTCTTTGTCAACCCGCACGCGGATAAAGCCATCACTCAATATCTCCTCGAACAGCTCGCGGTAATGCCCCTTGCGGCCGCGTATAACGGGCGCGAGAATGACAATGCGCTTATCCATCATATCGGAGGTAACCTTGTCGATTATTTGTGCGGTAGTTTGTTTGCTAACCGGTTTACCGCATTTATAGCAGAGCGTTAAGCCCGTACGGGCAAACAGCAGGCGGAGATAATCGTAGATCTCGGTTACCGTTCCCACGGTTGAGCGGGGGTTGCCCGATGTGGACTTCTGCTCGATGGATATTGCCGGACTAAGACCTTCAATCTGGTCAACATCCGGTTTCTCGAGCATATCCAAAAACTGCCGCGCGTACATCGACAGTGATTCGATGTACCGCCGCTGCCCCTCGGCATAGATGGTATCGAATGCAATAGATGATTTACCTGAACCGGAGACACCGGTAATAACGGTCAGTGAGTTTCTTGGTATTTCAATATCAATATTTTTAAGGTTATGCTGCCGCGCGCCTTTTACTATTATTTTTTCTTGTTCCACGTTCTTTCTCTTGTATTTCGCAAACCCCGCGGTCTGTTCATTTAGGTAAATAAGCAGCTAATGCCCGGGAGTGTATATATTTCTTTGATTCAGTATGCTAATTTACTACATAGACGAGTAAATTCATAAGAGGGGCAAATAGTTCCCCTCTTACGGCAATGGTGTCGACTTTAGCTTTTTTCAATTTGGACTTTGCAGCTCAGTCCCCCTTTAGCGAAAACTGCTCATTACCCACATCTTTTAAGAACGTCTTATTGGAGCATTTGCTTGTTTTGTGCAAATTCCCTACTGTTTTCCCTGCCCTGAAGGACAGGTCTGGTCTGAGAAAGCACTATAAATGGTGCTCAATTTGCTACAAATAATGCGAACTGCATTTGTCTGCTGTATTTGAGCCACTTTTAAGGGGCTTTTTCAGTCCAGGCCTGTCCTTGAGGGCAGGCCAAATGATAGTTTTTCTCCGGCAATTTGTCTCAAGAGAAATAATTCTTTCATCCGAAGATGTGGGTAATGATTAGTTAGCGAAAAGGGGGTGGTAAACCGGGGGAATCGTTTTTAGGCAGTGTTAATGCCGCTAAAACAATTCTCCTCCCATTGGGACAAGCTTTTCGCCAAAGCGATCCACCCTCCTTTCAAAAGGAGGGACTTCGGAAAAATACGGTACTATTTTCCTTGAGTTAACAACATTGCGAACCGGGTAGATAAGTTAAAGTATTTCTCAATCTCATCCGTCTATCTGCATAGAACCGGAAATATTTGACTGCTAAAAAACCAGTATCCGGTTTTTACCGACCGGAATGCCTGTTTAACCGATAAGCGGTTGTCTATCTGTACCGGCACCGGTAATTTTACACCATACAATTTAATAATATGGTTTAGTTATGAAAAACGGGAAAATAGTCAGTTCAAAATCTCTTGTTGGAATATTACTGGTTCTGGCAGGCAGTTTACTCCTCCTGCAATCATTGAACGTTATCACCTTTACTATGGGTAATTATCTTATATCGTGGCCCATGTTTTTTATCCTTTGGGGTATCGTTAAAATTAATCATGACAGGAGAAGTTTTTTAGGCTATATATTCGTCGTGTTCGGTTCTTTGTACATGTTTGAAAATATTTTTCCGTTTATTCATTTGAGCAGCGCGGTATTCATCCCGGTGTTTTTTGTTATTGCAGGAATTCTGATGCTTTTTTCGCCGCGCAGGAACCGAGTCGAGAATCATTTCTGGTACAACACGTGCAGACATGATTTTAAGCGGCAATAATACAGGGAACGCGGTCTCTGTTTATCTGGAAACTTGACAGGAAAGAAAACATCTGACATTATAACCGCTTGTCATGATAATTTGACACTTGTCACGAAACAAACAATGAAAAGATGCTGTTTGCCTAATTTTGTGTCAGCAATTGGTTTGTTTCCATGAGTAAAATTTCCGTATATTGGAAACGTTATATACATAAAACGTTCCCAACGTATATTTCATGCGCATTATGCGCTTTTTTAACAGGTTTATGGAAACGAAAAATACAATAAATGTTTCCAACGATGTCTTTTAGGAACTTTTTTACACGAAAATCAATTTTATTATGAAAACAAGAATAACGGAAAAATGAGCGAAGCAATAGAAATAAAACAGCGGATTTTAACCCGTGCCAGCGAAATGTTCAACGAGTATGGGCTTTCGAAGGTTACCATGGAAGAAATCGCGGCTGGTTTAGGTATGAGTAAAAAAACACTCTACAAGCATTTTAGCAATAAAGAGCATCTGCTGCGTGAACTGATTCACGATAAAAAGTGCCTTATCTCCGGTAAAATAGGGTGCATAGTTGATGACAAGCAGCTGCCATTTATCGAAAAATTAAAGCAGTTACTCGCGTTTATGGCAAAAGTATCCAACGAGTTTAACCAACGTTTAACTCAGGATATCATGCGCTTCCATCCTGAACTTTGGAACGAGATTAAGGAATTCAGGAAAAAAGATGCGTGGATGCGTATCGCGACTTTTATCAGGGAGGGAGCAGAACAGGGTATTATCAGGAATGATATTAATCAGGATTTGATTACCCTTATTTATATCGGGGCAATTCACAGTGCAATAGGCCCGGAAAATGTTGACACGATTAATCTTTCTATGGATAGAATTTACTCGGATACCTTAAAGGTTATTTACGAGGGCATCTTATCTGAAAAAGGCCGGGAAGAGTTTTTAGCGGGCAAAATATTATCAACTAACAAGGAGAATATATAATGACTTTTAAAAGTAAACGGACAGCGGGTGTGTTTCTGGCAGTACTGCTGCTAATGGCGGCAAATCAAACGGTGCACGCGCAAACCACCATGACATTATCGCAGGCCATTGAAACCGGGCTGAAAACCAGCAAGGCACTGCGCATCTCGGATCAGAAAGTACGGGCAGGACAGGCTAACCTTTTTGCCATAAATGCCAATAAATTTGCATGGCTTAAATTTTCAGGCTCCTATACCCGCTTAAGTGAAGTGGATCCGTTTTCAATAAACATGGGAGGATCCAAAATTAATGTTTCACCTTCGATTCTTAACAATTACAGCACAAAACTTAGTATGGCACAGCCGCTTTTTATGGGTAATAAAATTACCGCGGGAGTGGATATTGCAGAGTACTCGCTGAATGCAACTCAGGAAGATTTTAAGAAAGACAAGGCAGAACTGCTCTTGAACATAAAAACCGCATACTGGAATTTGTTTAAGGCCATGCAGATGAAAAAAGTTCTTGATGAAACCGTTCAGCAGGTGCAGGCTCATGTTAACGATGCAAAAAATATGCTGGCCGCGGGTTTAATTACCAATAACGACCTGCTAAAACTGCAAGTGCAGCTTTCGGATATCCGTTACAAGCAGGTTGACGCGAACAACGGCGTTAAACTCTCGAATCTATCATTAAACAACGTGCTTGGCATTCCACTGCAGGAAGTTATTACTCCCGTTAGTGTTGCCGCAGGTAATGCCGAAATGCAGGAGAGTATAACCGACCTGTTGGCGCTCTCGTATGATAAACGCCCCGAGTTAAAGGCAGCAAACTTCAGGATTAAAACAGGCGAATCGGGCATTACAATGGCTCAATCGGCTTGGTATCCGCAGGTAAATCTTGTTGGCAACTACACGTACAGCAGACCGAACCAAAGAGTTTTTCCGACAAAAGATGAATTCAAAGGCACATGGGATGTGAGCCTTGCATTAAGCTTCGACATTTGGGATTGGAACGCCCGCTCGCACCAAACGGAACAAGCCGAAGCGCAACTGGCACAGGCAAAGGACGGATTTGAAATAACGCGGGACGCGATAACGCTTGAAGTTACGCAAAACTATCTGAATATGAATCAGGCAAAAGAAAAAATGACAATTGCACAACTCGCGCAAGAACAGGCTGAAGAAAATTTCCGGATAACAGGCGAAAAGTTTAAGCAGGGTACTGCTTTAAGCAGCGACTTGATTGATGCCGAGGTTGCATACCTGCAGGCAAAAACGAACTATACTACCGCGCTGGTAGACTATGAACTGGCAGTTGCAAGACTGCAAAAATCAACAGGCGATTTACGTTAATACAATAACAGGAATAAAATTTTTATGAAAAAAGCAAGATATATTGGAATTGCATTAATTGCTATCGTAATAATAGTGGTAGCATTATTTAACAACCGTGCTAAAATCAGGGCAAGCCAAAAGCCGCCGGTCGCTGAAGATTATTATGTAACGGTAGCAGCCGTTGGACAAAAGCAGGTAACAGAAGATATTTCTTTCATCGGTACGGTAACCGCTAATAACGATGTGAATATCATTTCAGAAACTCAAGGACGGGTAACAGCTGTGTTTGCAAAAATCGGAGAGCACAAATCCGCCGGCTCTATTATCGCGCAGGTGGACGATGAACTAAAACGTGCTTCGTATAATGTTGCCGAAGCAAATTATCAAAAAACAAAAAAAGATTACGACCGTTTCAAATTGCTGTTCGAGCAGAAAAGTGCAACCGAGCAGCAGGTTGACCAGATGAAACTGGCATTTGTTAATGCCGAAAGCCAATACATTATGGCACGCAGGCAGTTAAGCGACACGAAAATTACCACGCCCATTTCAGGCGTGCTGACATCCAGAAATTTTGACATGGGAACCATGGTATCACCGGGTATGAATACCGCCAATATTGTTGATGTATCCCGGCTGAAGATTAAAGTAAATATCTCCGAATCCGATGCGGTGCGCTTAAAAGCGGGTGACGCGGTTGCTGTTAGCAGTGATGTTTTCCCGGGGGTTACTTATTCAGGCCGGGTTGAATCGATAAGCGCCAAAGGAGACGAGGCTCATACCTTCCCGGTTGAAATTATTGTTGCGAATGAAGGAAAACAGCCTTTAAGGGCAGGTATGTTTGCACGGGTGCGCTTCACCTCGTTAAACCGCAATCAGGCTCTGGCAATACCCCGTGCAGCAGTTGTTGGCAGCTTAAAAGATGCAAAAGTATTTATCGTGTATGAAGGAATAGCAAAAATCCGCAAAATTGTACTTGGAGCCGAGTTCGGTAATTCGGTTGAAGTACTTTCAGGATTGAACGCGGGTGAACAGGTTGTTGTAAGCGGGCAAAACACGCTGACCGACAACTTAAAAGTTAACATCAGTAAATAACGCTCCTATAGAAAGTTAACGTATGACATTAACAGAATTATCAATTAAGCGCCCGTCGCTTATCATAATAATATTTTCAGCTCTGGCAGTTTTAGGCATTTTCTCATTTAACCAGTTACGGTATGAGCTGCTGCCTAAATTTAGTCCGCCGGTACTGACCATATCAACAGTATATCCCGGTGCCTCACCCTACGAGGTTGAAGCCGGGGTTTCAAAACCTATCGAGGATGCTCTTTCCGGATTAGATAAAGTATCAACTATCAGATCCACTTCAATGGAGGGTGTTTCATTCGTAATAGTTGAGCTTTTACAATCGGCCAACACGGATATTTCGTTACAGGAAGCACAGCGGAAAGTAAACGAGGTTATAGCCAAACTGCCTACCGGTGCAAAAGCCCCGACCATATCAAAAATTTCACTCGATGAAATTCCGGTGCTGCGTTTGGGCATTACCAGCAACATGGACAAGAAAGCATTCACGCAATTCCTGAAAGATCAGGTTAAGCCGCAACTGGCACGGGTGCCGGGCGTGGGGCAGATTAACCTTATCGGCGGCGAAGAACGTGAAATAAAAGTAAACATCGATCAGGAGAAACTCCGCGCGTACGGCCTTTCCCTGATGAATGTCAATAATTCAATTAAAAACAGCAACCTCGATTTCCCGACGGGAAATATCAAAGATCAGGACGGGCAGTATGTTGTGCGTGTAGCAGGCAAGTATAACTCGATTGAAGAGTTACGGAGCCTCAGTATCGGCAAGTCCAAATCAGGCGGCCAAATACTGTTGAGCGATATAGCCGAAGTTGAAGACGGTTCAAAAGAGGCAACGAACATTGTCCGTTTGAATCTGCAGAGTACCGTTTCGATGAGCGTGGTTAAACAATCAGATGCAAACTCGGTTGACGTGAGTGCCTTGGTGCGTAAACAGTTAACAATGCTTGAAGAAAAATATCAGCATCTTAAATTGAAATTTGAAATCGCATCGGATGGCTCGACCTTTACCATAGATGCTGCCAACGCGGTTAAAGAGGATTTACTGATAGCCGTTATGCTGGTAGCAATGGTCATGTTAATGTTCCTGCACAGTGTGCGTAACTCGGTTATTGTTATGATCGCGATTCCCTCATCGCTTATATCAACCTTTGTTGCCATGTATGCATTTGGTTTTACTCTAAACCTTATGACATTACTCGGCTTATCCCTTGTTGTGGGCATTCTGGTGGATGACTCGATAGTGGTGCTCGAAAATATCTATCACTACATCGAGAAGGGTTTACCGAAACGGCAGGCGGCGTTAACCGGGCGGAACGAAATTGGTTTTGCAGCATTGGCAATTACCTTAGTTGACGTTGCCGTGTTCCTGCCTTTGGCATTGGTTTCGGGTATTATCGGTAACATCATGCGGCAGTTTTCACTCGTCATCGTAATCTCGACGCTGCTCAGCCTGTTTGTATCTTTTACCATTACCCCGATGCTTGCAAGCAGGTTTGCAAAACTTGAACGGTTAACGAATAAAAGTTTACTGGGAAAATTTGCACTTGCATTTGAAAGACTTTATCACACGGTTTCTGATGACTATTTAAAAGTGCTGGCATGGAGCTTAAAAAACCGCTGGAAGACCATAATGGGTGCGTTTTCACTGCTCATAATAACGATGATGCTCGTTCCTGCAGGATTCGTGGGATCGGAATTTATGCCGCAGTCGGATCGTGGTGAATTTGCAGTTACCCTTGAGCTTCCCGCGGGCGCAAATCTCGAGGAAACAAACAAGCTGACCAATGGTGTTGAAAAGTGGATTAAGGCTTTCCCCGAAGTTGAGCGCACCATGGTTAACGTTGGTGTTAGTAATGAAGGTTTGATCGGTTTTGCATCGAATAATACATCGGAAATAAACGTTACCCTTACTCCGCGCAAAACACGCAAAAAATCAACTGACGATGTGAGTGAAGAAATAAAGAAATACGTGCAGACACTCCCCGGAGTAAAAGCCCGTGTTAATCCTATCGGCATTTTCGGTACGGCAAACCAAACACCAATACAAATGGTAGTTAGTGCACCTAATCCCGATGATGTGAACAAGTGGTCAAAAATTCTGATGGATAAAGTTAAAAAAGTTCCGGGCACGGCGGATGTGCGCCTCTCATCTGAAGATGGTAAACCGGAAACAAGAATTGTTATTGACCGTGATAAGTTAAATTATTTCGGACTCAGTATTGCCGAAGTAGGCGGTGCACTGCGTGTGGCCTTAACCGGTGATGATGATTCAAAATACCGTGACGGCACAACCGAGTATGACATCCGCATACAGCTGGATGAATTTAACCGCTCGAAGACAGCTGATGTCGGCAAGATATCGTTCCTGAATAAAAAGAACGAACACATTGAACTGCAGCAGTTTGCAAGTGTTATCCATACAAGCGGGCCGACAAAACTGCAGCGGCAGGACAGGAACGCGTGCGTGTTCCTCTACTCGCAGGTGGCAGGCCGTCCGTCGGGCTCTATCTCGGCTGATATTGAAAAGGAAATTAAAAACCTGCCACTGCCTCCGGGAGTAGAGATTACCTTTGCCGGTGACGTGAAGAATCAGAAAGAATCTTTCGCCAGTTTAGCATTGGCAATGATGGCTGCCGTATTGTTCACCTACATGATCATGGTGGCTTTGTATGACTCGTTTATCTATCCGTTCGTGGTGTTGTTCTCGATACCGCTCGCGATGATTGGAGCCATACTGGCGCTTGCTTTAAGCATGAAAGCATTAAGCATATTCTCGATACTCGGCATAATAATGCTTGTGGGACTGGTGGGTAAAAACGCCATCCTGCTTGTTGACCGCACCAATCAGATGCGTGAGGAAGGTCTGGAGGTGCATGGAGCATTAATGGATGCAGGCAAGATGAGACTGCGCCCGATTCTGATGACAACATTCACCATGATTTTTGGTATGATGCCGATAGCACTTTCAACCGCTTCCGGAGCGGAGTGGAAGACCGGCCTTGCATGGGGCTTAATTGGCGGACTCACCAGTTCGCTCATGTTAACCCTTGTGGTTGTGCCTTCGGTTTATTCTATTGTTGAAGAGTGGAGAGTAAAAGTAGCTTCATTCCTGAAAAGAAAATTTAACATTGGCGCGGACGAAGCCGCGCTTGCAGAAGCAGAATAGTTTCATAAAAACCATAGAACTGTTAACGGACCGTCTTAGCAATAAGGCGGCCTGTTTTTTTTTGAGACTCCCGTACCGTGGGTTTCACCCACGGTTACTCAAATTAAACCCCGTTGGGGTTTTAAGTTAGAGATGCAATAACTTTTATGCTAAAAATCTCCACCACAAATTTACACGAACCCATTATTCATTCTTCCACTGCCCCATTCTACATTTTACATCATACAATCCAATTGCCTTTCTTAAAACCCCTTATTCGGGTTCTATGGGTTCTGGTTCAGGCAAATCTCCAATCAGAGCCTTACTTAATTCAACACCTTCAAAATTTGCAACACTTAAATCAACACCTCTTAGGTCTGTATTAATAAGAATTGCATCTTCGAAATAAGTTCTGCTTAATTTGGCTCCGCTTAAATCGGCATCTCTTAAATTGGCTCCTCTTAAATCGGCTCTGCTTAAATCGACTCCTCTTAAATAGGCTCCGCTTAAATCGGCTCCTCTTAAATCGGCTCCACTTAAATCGACTCCACTTAAATTGGCTCCGCTTAAATCGGCTCCTCTTAAATTGGCTCCACTTAAATTGGCTCCACTTAAATTGGCTCTACTTAAATTGGCTACTCTAAAATCGGCTCCTCTTAAACTGGCTTCTCTTAAGTCGGCATTACTTAAACTGGCATTAAATAGTGCTGTAAAATTCAACGATGACCCATTTAATTCTGAAAATCTAAAAGATGAAAAATGAAAATCAATAAAATCCAGCGAGGAATTATTTAACATTAAAAAATTGCAGGAATCCCGTACCAAATTTTCAGCCTTATTTTGTGAGCATAGTTTAGTAAACCATTCACCGAAGGAATACTCGTTAGGCCACTTTATATCAGACTTAATTGTTGTTTCCAAAGCAAGCCTATTGAGTATTATTAGCAACGCGCTTTCCGCATTTATATCGAGAGTATATTCATCATTAAAATCTGGTCTGGGGATATAGGTCTCAATTGGCATACCGTTAACTAGCACACAATTTATAAGTTTTATAACCATATCTTGAGCGCTTTTAACTTTTTCTGGTTGATCTTTTTTGATAAGTTCAAGTTCACAGGCAATAAAACTTAGCAACTGTTCATCAAGCGGTTTGGGCCCAAAAATGTTTATCCACTCAGTCAGGCATTGTTTCAAGGGCCATCCTTCATCATAACTTTTTTCATTCAAGCAAAAATTTCTTTCAATTTGAAGCAGTTTTTCGACTATTCTTTTCGCGGTTAAATATTCCCCAAAGCTCTTGTGCGTGAATTCAAAAGTCCGTGCCCCCTCATTATTTTGCCCTGCCTGCCGGAAATAAAAAGCCGCGAGTAGGGACACGACTCCCTTTTCAGCATCCTGAACAAAATTATCAAGTAACTGTTGCAAATTTGCATTTGCAAAGTGCTGCTTGATTTCGGCAATTGTTGCCGTTCGACCGTTGCCATGCCATGTCGCAACCCCGATTTCCTGTAGAACTCGACTAAAATCATCATAATTTAAGCACTTAACAACTTGAAGAGTCTTTGCGGAAGAATAACTTCTATCATAAACTGCCTGCATCAAATCTTCATATACCTCATTCAGGTTTGTCGTTGTGGTAAAGTCAATTTTTTTTCTTTCGTAACTTAACGCAACAAGATAATTTAGCAATGGCTGCGCTGTTATTTCTTTCAGTTGTTCTGTGCTCAGTTCATCGGGCAATTTCTCATACTTAGCACCCTTCAACCGTCCGTATTTTTGCCACCAAAGGTTTCTTTGATCCATTTTGAGAAGGGCTCTCTTATCAGCAAAGTTTTCATTTTTAATGGTTTCATCAGGGATATAATAAGGCAGTACAGTTATAATTTGCCCTTCCTTTTTAAATTCATTTTCATTATGCTGAACAATAACTTCTCTGCCGCTAATGATAACTTGGAGTTGCAACTTGGTATGATTTAAATTTGCAACTTTTTTTTCTATTTCCCGTAAAAACTGTGATGCCGTATCTGCCAGCAGTTTACCCTGCATTGAAAGTTCATCCAGCCCGTCAAAAAGGATGATAAGCTCACTTTCATTCAGTGGATTACCACTTAAAAATTTATCATAACTAATAAATGATATTAAAGCTTCCTCGACATCGGATTTAAAATCAAAACGGTGCAGCGGAACAAACAGCACCCGTTTGCCCTTTTCTGCAAGTTCAGCAGCAAACATTTTCAGGAAGGAGGATTTGCCAATACCCGGCCCGCCCTGAATTATCCGTATGGCATCCTGATTATCCCTTTTTTCTATCCATGCATGCAATTCATTATGCAGTTCAACAACGATTTTAGAATGCTCCCCCTTCCCTGTATGCCTTTCTTCCGAAACCACTTTCTCCCCCTTGGTTTCTTTTCTCTTTTTGTAGTAGGCTCGCAATGGAATATAAATTTGATGAAGGCCGAAGTGCTCCGAGAAAACCGGTTTGTATGTCTCCCGTATTAACCATTTGGAATACTGTAACCACTCTATTTGGTGTTTAGCGGCATCGTCAAAAGGTGTTACAATGTTATTCTTCAGGTCGCTGTAGTATCCCGGGTTTTTCTTCCATTCGTTTGCCAATGCAACAACAAAATAGGAGGGGAATCGGGTGAGCAGGTTTTGCACTTCTGTTTTGGTAAAATCAAACAGTTCAAGGAAAGAACCAAGTACCGGTTTTGCACTTTCTATAAAGGGGAGTTTCCCGGGGTTTTTAAAAAAATCAAAATGCAGGAATAGGTCTTCATTTTCCAACAGCGCCTCAATTTGATCATCGAGATCAGCGGTTTCAATATCTTTTTTGTCTAACAGTAATGTGTTTTCAATTATCAGGTTAAGTAGAGCATCGGCAAGCGCCCGTGCAATCAGTTTCCAGCCCTTTTGTCCGGAGGTATCTTCAAATTTAAACGCCTCAAAAGCGTCCAAGATTTCTTTGGGAACAAATGCAAAATTTTGCATTTTAAGATTAATAGCAATATCACCGAGAGCTTTGAATAGTTTGATTTTATTAGCCTTTGGTTTAACCCATTGACTTTTATCAGCTTTTAGTCCATCAATTTCCATTTGTAACTCCTTCTGAAATTTCCCGTTTATATTTCAAAATATTAATGTCCGCAGAAGTTTTTGCAGCATACTGCAAAAATCCAAAAAAATGTATCATGAAACAATCATCATTATCAGGTATTTTACCCAAACAAATTGGAGTTCGTGTAAAAACAGCCCTGACTAAATAATACAATGCGGACATAATTTTTAAGTTTCCCGCTCCCTTCAATGTTTGCTACGGGTGTACGACATTTTGTCCATGATTCGTGTGTTTTTTTTCTTGAGTGTCGTTTACGGTACTTTTTCTACTCAGGGTGACCATTTATGGTCGTCGAAAAAACAATATCTGCCCAGATTGTCGTACACCAGTTCGCCACTTAGCAGAGGCGGTTAGCCCCGGACTCCCGTTCCGTGGGTTTCACCCACGGTTATACATCCGCCGCGGCGAATAAACCCCGTTGGGGTTTTAAAACAGTTAAATATTTACCCGGCGGGTTGTACCTTTTTTAACAATGAGAGATGATTGTTGAGTGTAAATAGAAGCTTCATTTACTGTTCTATAACCGGAATTGCAAACTATGCAAATGAGCACTGCTGTATGATGTGTAACATGGCACAATTATTGTAGCATTATATCAATTGTTGGACAATTTTGCCCTGTTTTATATCGTTTTAATAATAAAGTATTATGAAAAAAATAATTTTCCTTGCAGTACTCGCTTTTTTAACAATACAAATGTACCCCCAGGGATTTCTCAGCACTTCAGGCAAAAAAATTGTTGATGGAAACGGGCAGGAAATAATCCTGCGCGGAATTGGTCTTGGAGGCTGGCTTGTGCAGGAGGGGTATATGCTGCAAACTTCCGGTTTTGCAAACGCGCAGTGGGAAATCCGCGCCAAAATTGCAGATCTTATCGGACCTGCAGAAACCGAGATATTCTACGAAAATTACCGCAAAAATTTTATCCGCCGCGAAGACATTAAGGCAATAAAATCATGGGGCTTTAACTCCATCCGCCTGCCGATGCATTACAATCTGTTAACTCCGCAAAATCAGCCGGGCGTGTGGCTCGAACCGGGTTTTGCCATCATCGACAGCACGCTGCAATGGTGCAAAGAAAACCAACTGTATCTTATTTTAGATTTGCATGCTGCCCCCGGCGGGCAAAGTGCCAATAATATTTGTGATTATAATCCTGCTAACCCCTCACTTTGGGAGGATTTGAATAACCGGATACGCACGGTTGCCATTTGGAACAAACTTGCCGCGCGTTATGCTAATGAACCGTGGATTGGCGGGTACGATGTACTGAACGAGACCGCTTGGAACCTCGGCTCAAACAATGCGATGCTGAGGCAATTGATGGTCGATATTACTAATGCTATCCGCTTGGTTGATAACAACCACATTATTTTTGTGGAAGGCAACTGGTACGCGACCGATTTTAACGGTCTAACCCCGAAATGGGATAGTAAAATGGCATACAGTTTTCATAAGTACTGGAACGTGAATAATACCGGCGCAATACAGTATCTGCTAGACCTGAGGACAAATCAGAACGCTCCTTTGTGGCTGGGTGAATCCGGCGAAAACTCTAACCAATGGTTTACCGACTGCATCGAGTTGATGGAAAATAATTCTATCGGCTGGGCTTGGTGGACTATGAAGAAGCTCGAATCAACTTCAGGTTTAATGTCAATAAAAAAACCGGTTGAATTTGACCAGTTATTAAAATACTGGAGCGGGCAGGCTCGCGCTTAATAAACTGGCAACCAACCTGTTGTATGAAAACTGTGTAACCAATCCCGGGGTTACCGATGCGATGTTCCGGCAAAGAGGCTCAACAGAAACAAAAGCTTACGCGCCGAATGTTGTTCCCGGGATAGTTTTCGCTGATAATTATGATATGGGCAAAAACCTGCTGGCTTACAAAGACAATGACTATCAGAATATTGGCAACACAACATGGAATTCGGGATACGGATACCGCAATGACGGTGTGGATATCGCATCCTGTACAGATGCCATTAATAATGGCTTCTATGTCGGTTGGACAAACACGGGAGAATTTATGACGTACACGATTGATGTTCAGCAAACAGGTTATTATGATGTTGTTGTTCGTACAGCTTCACCTTCTGCAACCGGGCAGTTTTCGTTGCGCCTCGACAATAATACATTGGGTGTGCCAACAATGGTGCCAAACACCGGAAGTTATTCAGTATGGAAAGATGTAACCGTAAGCAATGTGCTGTTAACAAAAGGAAAGCACCGGTTTGTTTTTAATGTTAATGTTTCCGGTTTTAATATCAACTACTACAATTTTGTCCTCATCACGGCAGTGGATACAAATCTCGCTCCGCTTGAATTCAACCTCCGGCAAAATTATCCAAATCCTTTTAACCCCGGGACAGAGATAAAATATATTTTACAAACCGAGGGTCAAGTTCGTCTGTCGGTGTATAATACACTCGGACAGGTGGTTGATGTTTTGGTGGATGAGACACAAGTGCCGGGTCCGCACATTGTTAAATGGATGCCGGAATTGCCAGCGGGTGTCTATTTCTATGAATTACAAATGATAAATAAAGAAGGAAAATCGTTTAAAGCAGTAAAAAAGGCGGTTTTCCTCAGATAGCAAGTTCCTTATATCTCAGAACTGCCCTCCCCGGCCACATGCGAGTGCCTCCGCATCAGCCATACGGGAGGGCTTTTTTTTTGCGGTTATTTTCATCTCTATTCTATTCACCGGTTAAAACCAGCAGCAAGTTAAACTCCTTTATTTGAAGCATAATAAAGTTGTAACTGCTCAGCGCATATCTTTAATAATTTTCATCTCCTAACCTTAGGCTTGCACGAAGTGATGGATACCCTGAGTCTGAGGAATCCCAGTTCATCTAACCACAGGCTTTCCCCGAAGGGGTGGATGCCAAGCCAATGAAAATGGATTTGAAATTATGAAGCCAAATCTAATGGCTAAAGCCTGTTTCGGGTTGTTTCAATTATCTCCCCCGGTTTACCCAATGTATCCGAACAAATTGCATTGGGTAAACCGGGGGATCACAAGTCCCACACCCACCCGCACCGGGCTTTAACCAAATATCGCGTAACATGAGTTAATAAAACGCTTTTATTGCTGATTTATTTCTTCTTCAAGTTTTTGTATTGTTGTAGTAAGCAAATCACCGTACAATTCAAGTGCGGCAGCGTAAGTCTGGTTGCCGGTTAATTTCAGCAGTTTTTCTTTACCCCCAGCCTTTAACAAGCGTGCAATTAGTTCACCCCCTGCATCGTAATAAACAAATTCAGGATATTTTTTAGCGTCTGACCAGGCTTCTTTAATGGATATTTTATCATGAAATTTAACCATTTCACGCATTTGCTTTATTTTTAGTAATGCATCATTCGGGTCAGCATCAAAACACACCGCGATTCCTTCGTTAATAAGTTTTGTTTTTGCTGCCACATCTGTTGAAAAATGTGAAAGAACATGCGTAATTTCATGACCGGATGTTTGACCAGCTCCCGAATGGATCACATAAAATTCAGGCAGTGCAAAGCCAAGCAAAGTGTATATACCCTTTTCCTTTGCTTCTGCATCCGAATTCCATACATAGAAACTTATTTTCTTTTTAAGGGTTACTTCAAAAAAATCAGCATTATTCTTGAAAGCTGCTTCCCGTCTGTCGGCAAATTTTTGCTTATCTGCAACCACGCTGTTCGGCTGAAAATAAAACGTGATATGTTCCGACTCGAATTTCTCCCACTCTTTATAGAATGCAGCCAGCCCCCAAATCAGCATTTTATTCTGTGCGAATTTTAAGGCATTTTTTGTGGTATTCAAGGAAAGCGATTCCTGAAAACATTGCATGCTCAGCGTTCTATCGCCTTGATAAAAGTGGACAACTGCCAGCTCGTTCAATGCCCACGCTTTTTCATCTGCTAAAAGGGTTTGCAGACTGAGTGCCTTCTCAAGGAACGGCTTGGCTGCATCGTAATGCAATTGGAGAACAAGCGCACTGCCTTTTACAAGGATTGCATACTTTGAATCAGGGTCTATCTGCAAGAGTGAATCTGCCAATAGATGCAGTTTATTAAATTCTCTTTTATTGTACAAATCCCGAAGTTCTGTCGAGTCGGATTGAGCCCAAACAAATTTGGAACAGATGAAGAGAAGAATCAGAATTGACTTAGCCATAAAATATCCCAAAAAATTGATAATCAATATTTTTTCCGGAAATACGAAAATTTGACTAATAAACTACTAAGAAATGCAATACCAAAAAAGAGAACATGGACTGTATAACCATTATTCGCTGTTACAAAAACAAATTTCCAACGTTTAGCAAATTGTTTGGATCAAATTGCAGTTTCAGGTTTTTCATTTGATTTACTGCATCTTTGCCATACATCATTTCAAGATACTCACGTTTTGCTTTCCCGATGCCATGTTCTGCTGATACCGTGCCGCCATAGCTGACGGAGAGTGCACATATTTCACGGTATAAATTTTTTGCCTGCACAAACTGCTGTTCATTTTCAGGAAGCATGTTCAGGTGCACATGGCAATCGCCATAATGCCCGTATGCCACATACGCTATCCCTGCTTGCTCTACCATGCTTTTTATACAAGTTAAAAACTCTCCGAAATACTGAACAGGCACGGCGGTATCAGTACCAAGTTTTTTAAAGCCGCGAGCGGTAATAAACTCGTTAACTTTATAGGAAATTGCGTGCCTGAATTCCCGTATTTCCTGCAAGTCCCCGGCATCTGCCGCGTACCAGATATGCTCTCCGGTTACACCCGAAATGTTCAGCAGTTCCAGCCATCGATCAAGCAGCAGTTCCTCATCAGCACCACTGCACTCCTGCTCGAACCACACTGCTGCCTGTGCTAATGCAGGGATACGGTTATATGTTGGGCGGAGAAAGTTTAATGAACGGCTGTCAAAAAATTCCAAAGCCCTTGCAGATAGCACATTATTGTTTTTTGCCCTCTCCCGGGTTATGTCTATAAAATGCAATGCTGTAGATTCTTCGGTAAAGAAAGCGACACAAGAAATAGTTTTTTCGGGGAGAGGCAATATCCTGAGTTTTGCTTTTGTGATAACACCCAGCGTGCCTTCCGAGCCAATAAATAACTCAACGGCATCCATATTTTCACGGATGTAATATCCGGCTGCATTTTTAACTCCGGGCATTTCATACTTGGGCAGAAGAATTTCATCCATTTCCGTACCCGGCAATTTTAGCCGGTAACCACTGGCAAAGTACTGCCCGCGCTCAATCCATAAAATTTCGCCCGAAGGAAGTACAACTTCAAGTCCTAAAACAAAATTTCTAACAGGCCCGTAGCTGAATGATTTTGCACCGGAAGCATTGGTAGCAATTGTACCGCCGATGTAACAGAGCTGCTCGGTCGGATCGGGTGGAAAGAAATAATGCATTTCCGTTAGTGCATCCTGTAAGCCCAATAGGGTAACGCCCGCTTCGGTAATTACACAGCCATGCTCTGTATCAATTTCAAGTATGTGATTCATTCTTTCCATTGACAATAGTATCCCGCCTTCCGGGCACCTGCCACCCGTTAACCCGGTTCCATTGCCTGCAATAGTTACCATGGCTGCTGTTCGGTTTGCATCAATCAAAACCGCGGAAACTTCCGCCGTTGTTGCGGGGAAAACTACTCCCGTGCAATGACCTTTGTAATTGGATGCATCGGAGAGATACGACTCGAACTCTTCGGGATTTGTTTTAGTTATCATGTACGCGCACAATGGTTGCCGGAAATATTAAAACCTTTTTTGTAAATATACAGGTAAAACGTAATTTGGAAACCAAATACCTTTATACCCGCCGGAAATTTTACCGCACGGGAAATTTTCATTATTCGTTAAGTTTAATATTCATGAACCGATTTATTGCATTACGCTCCCTGTTAGCAGCCTCTCTGTTGTTGTCTATCAACACTATTTATTTTTCCGGCTGTACCGGCAGCAAACCACAGATAAAAACGCCTGCGCCAATTGTTGACAGCAATACCATCCCATTATTACAGTATGCCTATGTAACGATAGGCGGGGAAGGATTCGCCCTTGCTACAACAGGAACCGATGAACAAATAACGATATTTAAGGCAAATCCTGAGCAGCAGGGAATTGCAGTAACCGTTTCGCCCTCGCGGACACGAATAGCATTGGGTTATTACGATAAGGATAAAAAGGAAACTAATCTCATCGTCTATTTTATTCCCGAAAATAAGACCTACTGGGCTAAAAGAAACAAGGGCAAATGGAACGCGAACACTTTTTGGGATGGCGATACTTTGGTGTATGTTAATTTTTACGAGTCAAAAAACCAAGGTAAAAACAAGCCACCACAATATGCTAATTCTTATACCGAACTAATAGATATTGAACATGACAAACAATTAAAAGCCTTTAAGCCCAAAAGCGGTGCAATTTTAGAAGCATACCTGCAGGGTAAATATCTTGTCTATTCTGATAATAATGGTTTTTACCTGACTGACAAGCAAAGCACCAAGGTTTTGAAAAGCATACGTGATTTTACCGCGGCAAACCGCAAATCCGTTTCATTTGCCTCAGACGGGAAAAACCTGATTTACATCGAAAAAGCAAAAAACTCAGCCGGTAAGCAATCGCAGCAATTACTTCTAGCCGATTATGACGGCAGTAATGATAAAATTATCTTGACCCCGGATTTTGCTCCCGGTGATGTTGTTTGGCGTCCGGGGGGCAGGGATATCGCGTGCAGTATTAATTCATTTTCATATACAGGTGTCAGACATTTTGCACTGTTCGACATCGAATCGAAAAAAACAACTTTCAGATCCGAAGAGTCGTACGGAAACATTCCCAGCTTTTCCGAAATCCACTTCTCACCATCCGGGGCACATGCTTTTATGCTGGCAGCAATGCCTGCCAAGGATGATACTCTCAGGTATTACATTTTGCGGAACATTATCACTGAAAAGAATATACCGCTCAAAGATTCTATTGGCAGTTTAACTCCTGCCAGTATAGGCGAGTTTGTCAGCTGGGATTCGGAAGAAACCGTATTGTTCAGAATCACTCCCGAAAGTTACATGCTTTACAATCTGTTTGAACAAAAGCGCATCGTGGTAAATAACAAGCTTATACTATGCGCGTGGTTGAAGTTTTAAGAGCATTCTGTATAGTAAGCGTGCACGACATTTTGGGCATCTCTGGTTTTATTGACGACCATTAGTGGTCAGCTTATTTGACAAAAGTGCCGTAATGTTCTCTTTAATGAAATTGACTCTTGCAGCACATTCAAAATGCTATACGCTCATGTAGATGGTGCACACCTACGGTGCGCTGTTTTCTGTCCTATATGGTTTTCTACAAATAGAGCACCCTGCCGGGGCGCTGAATTTGCAAAAATTGGGAATCGAGAAAAAAAATTATACACGATTGCAACCTTGGTATGGGCTGCTCTTAGCCCGATATGGGATTTCTGCTTGTAGTCTCAATGGGCTTTCCGGAGCAGATAACGGACATTTTCAGCCATTTGTAGAATTTATTGCTGATTCGTGTATTGAAACACAAAAAACCATTGTTGAGGATTTGAAATTGTTTTGAGTGGCAAGGGTGTTGCTGCGGCAAAGCGGTGGAATCATTTTTAGACAATGTTAATGCCGCTTAGATAAAACAACCTCACCCTTAGTCCCTCTCCTAAAACAGGCAATGCCTCCCAAGGGAGGTAAACGTGGCAACTTAAGGAAAATTAGGAATTATTTTTTCGAAGTCCCTCCTTTTTGAAAGGAGGGTGGATCGCTTTAGCGAGACGGGAGAATTGTTTTAGCGGCATTACCACAGCCTCAAAACGATTCCCCCGCTTCGCCGCGGCGAACAACCCCTTTTCAAAAAAGGGGACTTTGGAAAAATGCAGTCCTATTATTCTTAAGTTAGCACTATTGCTTTATTACTCCCGCCCTGCCTGTCGTAACCGGTTAAAATAGATTTTCAACTCTTCTAAATCACTTAGCAAATTAGTTAAGTTAATGAAAGACTGCGGATTCATCTCAAGAAAGCTTGACGTGAAATGCATCCTGAAAGCTTCACCGGTATCTGCAACAAATGCCCTAAGCCGTTCCATTAATTTGCCAATTTCTAATGACATATCCTTTTTCATTGCATCCGCATTTTTCACTTCGGGATTAGTAACAGCGTTTTGCACAGCCCGCTTCATGCCGTTAATAGATTTTGCCGAGAATGCAATATCATGCAATGTTTCTAATGTATGCTTTACATAACCATGTTCAACCAACGCCAGCATCTCCTCACGGAAAAGAAGAACCCTTCCTGAGTTTTCCTCGAACCCGTTAAAAAATTCCTTCGCGCTATCTAGTGTGTTGTGTGTTTCCATAAAACAAAACTAATTAATAATGAATAATTAACAATGAATAATGAAGAATTTGAAATTGCTTGCACATATTTTACAGCTTTTTGTAAATAGATTTAAAGCCGAATTTTCAGTAATACAAATGAGCAGGCTCGCATTCTTCATTATTCATAATTCAGTGCTAAATTGTGCTGTACGTGTCAATAAAAACAAACTACATGTTAATGAATAATGAAAAATTAATAATGAAAAATTTGAATTTTCAGTAATTACAAATTCTTCATTATTCATTGTTAATTCTTCATTATTAATTATTCTAGATTTTCCCTTTCAGCCCAAAGCCGAAATAGTTGATTTGAAATCCGTTAAATTCAGAGTGAACATAGAGAGCAGCCGCGGAAATACTGCCTGAAATAGTATAATCGCATTGTATGTTTAAACTTTGTGTTTGCGATTCATCCTGATTAAATACCGTCAATAAATCCGTGTCAAAGTAGTAGGCACGTACACCCGCCATTCCGCCAGCCTTTAGTATAACTCCCGGTGCAAACTGATACTGCGCTTTTATGGCGGTAGAAAACAATTCTCTTCCATCACGTTGTGAAGAAAAGAAAGAAGGGCGCAAGGTAACGGTTAACTCATCCATAAATTGGTATTCTGCCCGTAAAGTAAGCTGCAAGCTGCTTTGTGTTTCCTTTACATTTGCAACCGGACCAATGGCATGCATATGCACAAAAGCCGCACCGAGATTCCATTCGTCAATATACCGGTTTGCCTCGAAAGCGAGGAGATTTGAAAAATTGCTATAGTCAAAACTGGGTGTTCCGGCAGCAAGTCTTGGCAGATAGGAAAATGTTGCGGGTAGATAGGCGTAATATGCTTTAAAACTATTCGGGTAACTATTATAAGTAAAACCGCCAAGAATTGTTTGCTGCCGGTATTTCCAATCATTAGACTTTATCATAAGATTGTCATACGCCACCGTGGGGTACCATTGATAATTTATTCCGGCAGTTGCATAAACCGCGTTTGATAGTGAATATTTATCAACCGAATATTTACCGTAGGTAAGATAATAAGACGGATAAATTGCTATTTCCTGTGCACGCGCTATAAAGCTGGCAACGGTTAAGAATGCGAGTAGGTACCTCAGCATGTAAATTCTTCCTGACTGTTTCTGTAATGTATGCAAGGCATACCCATTGATAAAAAAAATACCGGTAATTCTCGCGGGTATTACCCGCTTAGCGTTAGAAAACTGAATTGTTCTCTACCCGGTTGTTCAGTTATTTTTTCTTAGCCCATTTTTTCAAAAAAGACATAAGCTTTTTTTCGTCATACGATTTTTCCTTTTCAAGCAGTCCGGTATCCTGCGAGTGCAGCAATTTCCCTGAGCGGTTCAGCACAAACAAGTGCGGGTAGCCGGGAATCTTCGGGTAGTCTTTCAGGAATTCCTCGTTCTTGTTGCCTTTGCTGAAGTTAACTTTAACAACAACATAGTTTTTTTCAAGAAGGGTTTTAATGCCGACATTTGCTTCAATAAATTCATGTAAACGGTGGCACCAGATGCACCATTCACCGCCAACATCAAGGATAATATTTTTCTTTTCCTTTTTAGCCTGCACGATAGCAGTCTTTAAATCCATGGCGGGATTAGCAGTCGTATCAAACCCGATCTTCTTTGTTTCTTTCACATCCTGTGCTGAAAGGCTGACGAAAAGAATAAATATAAATGCAATAACCGATTTCATTAATAACCTGTTAAAAACGTGAACAATTTTGTTTTCTTATGATAAAGATACATAAAATTTGATGGATGAGGAAAGAACTAGTGTCGTGGCAATGAATAATTAAGAATGAAGAATGAATAATGAGGGCAAAATTTAAAGTGTAAACCCGAATGCGTTGTATTAATTATCAAGACACTATTTAAATTCAAATCGCCTGTCGGCAATTTCTGTAAAAATGGAATATTTCGGAGAAGACCCAAACTGATTGTGATTTCCCATGGACAAGTTTAAAAAAATTGTAACTACTCAGTGGGTAAATATTTTCAGACTGCCGGAGGCCGGAAATTTGGGTATTCATCACTATGTGAATGGTAGTAGAGCAAAAAAAAGAAATTCAGAATTTTCTTAAGATCAATCGGTGTTTAATTCTCTGCTGAATAGTTGCAAATAATTAACGTATGAAATATTACAGCAACCCCAGCTCCGGAGGAGCTGAC
This sequence comes from Ignavibacteriales bacterium, assembly GCA_016182615.1. Lineage (GTDB taxonomy): Bacteria > Bacteroidota > Ignavibacteria > Ignavibacteriales > Ignavibacteriaceae > JACPGF01. Next base: position 7,330 of record JACPGF010000058.1, on the reverse strand, counting down.
TGTCTGTAGAACATCAAAAGCCCCACGGTTTTCGCGCTCCATAGGAGTGCACCGACAATTGACATATTGTGGATTTCCACCACCCCCTATATCTTCTTCGGTCTAATTTCATCCCATCGTTTTCATTCCCACATCAATCCGGGGCGAACCTAGCGGAGCGCTGATTCCTGTGTTTGTCGTGTTTTATTTGCTAAAGGCATGGCTTGACCCAAAAGATTTACTCCGATGGAGTAAATATCTGGCGATTTGAAATTCTAGACTATTTTGCATCTCGTTAAACACGTACCCACAGTATAAGCAAGGTGTCAAAAAACTTCTCCAAAATTTCAGGTGTAACTTACAATGGCTTTAAGGCAAACGACAATTTTGAAAAGCGGATTTCTTCACTTAATTCTCTCTTGTTTCCTCAATCTATAACACTCCCAATCTTCTCAACTCCCAAAAGCATTTTGCCGTTGCGCCAATGTCCACCATTGCATTATGGGCCTCGTCAAAATCCGCCCCGAAAAGTTTCCGGTGCAGTTCCGAAAGTTTGGGCCACTTGAATCCGTATGGCCCGCTAATCGCGCAATAGTTTACCGAACCTGTCATGGTGCAAATTTTACTCTTACCGTTTGTTACATCGGGTATCTTATTCCGGATATACTCGGCACCAATAATTTTTTCATCAAAACTAATGTTGTGAGCAACAAGAAAAGATGCTTTTTCTATTTGCTCCCGGAATTCTTCCAGAACAGGCAAAAGTGCAACACCTTCCTGCATAGCCCGCTCCGTTGGAATACCATGCACGCGGGCAGCATCCGCGGGTATGCTAAACCCAACGGGTTGAATGATGTGGTTACCGGATGCCTGCTGCACACCTTTGTCATCAAACAACAGCCACGCCAACTGCACCATTCGAGGCCAGTTGTTTACATCGGTAACAGGTGCCTTCCAGTTTTTAGGTATTCCGGTTGTTTCAGTATCAAAAAACAAATATTGCGCGCTCATATTTCGGCCTTCCATCAAATATAAATAGAATTATAGAGCAGAGTAATCTTCCGGCTTAATATGCAGGACAGTAACTGCAAATTCCGGATTAACAATTTGCCATATAATCCATAAAATAAATTACTTTTGGCTGAAAAATATGAAAATCAAATCAGAATTGCATTGCTGCCTTTGTTTTTGAAAGATAAAAAATACGCATTAGTATGAACCAGCTTTCTGAGCCTTATATTCACTCCAGTGTTTGCGCGGTACTGTTGGAATTTTCCGGCTTGAAATACCCGGCTTGATTGCTCCAACAAAATTATACGCGTTATTATCAACAATGGTCAAATCCGTAAAATCAACAAATAGATCGCCGTTGACATCCGTAACAATATAGCCGCTTGTAAAATTATAGGCATCATTATCAATTGCCGTTAAATCGGTAAAATCAATAAATCCATCCTGATTGACATCACCGCTGTATAAGCAATATTTACCATTGACAAGTGTCATGTTTTCACCGTATGCCTGTAATGCCGAGCTGGTAAAATCATAGTTTGCCGAATAATTTTTTAATTGCACCGGGGCTGCCGACCAGGTCTCTATGCTGTTCCTGTGCACAAGCACCACGTAGAAGCTGTCACTGTTTGCCACCGTTTTAGGCAGGCAGTTCAACAATCCCGTGGAAGAAGAATATGAAACAACCGTATCAAAATACAGGTAAGGCGGATCCGGGCGTGCAAAAATAACTGATATAGTATCTTGAACCGTGTTCATTCCATCAAATAAACTTTGAATTAACATAGTAATATTAACCTGCTTTGTCCGGAACGGAGTATTCTGGGCACTGATGGTAAAAGTTGAAAAAGAGGTAAGCCCGTTAACAGTAACAACACGCGGAGACATCGCGGATACATCAACCGGGCTGCCAATACAATCCCACGCGCCGCCATTACTACCCCATAATTCCGCTTTATTTGCAGGGCTAAATGCTTTGTTATTATCATCAGCACTCACCCAAGTAAAGGCAACCGTTCTGCCCGCAGGGGCAGGATTGGTAGAAGAAATAATCCACTGCCTGTTAATACCTGTAGAGCTATCAACAGTTACCGTTCCCGCGCTGCCTGACTTTCTGGTAATTGTCACTGTTCCAATATCATCACTGCCTGAGGAAATATCGGCACCAATATTTCCCATATTTGAGGAATTAGTACCGACCGCTCTTTGGCAGTAAAGGTCTCCAACAAGATAGCTGGACGGCTGCTCGCCTGAAACTACCGATGAACCCGCGAGAGTTACCCGATACGTGTTAGTTGTAATTAAATTACCGGCGGCAAAAACCAGCGAATCGTTAACAGCAACATTTTGTGCAAGCGTTACTCCTGCGGTATTATTAATCATCATCAGGCCTACTGCTGTAACAGATGGAGTAAGTTCGGCGCCTGTAGTTATTGCGCTTGAGCCGGTATAGGCATAATTTACCTTACCTGAAAGAATTGGAACAACTGAAATAGTTCCTTCCGAGCGGTTGATACTAGCTCCACTTGCCAATGTTAATTTGTTTGCAGTGGTGAACAGCCCTTTTGTTAAATACAATGTGCCATTTAAAGTATAAATATTCGTGAGCGTAACTCCAGCCAGATTATTAATAGACAACCCCGTGTAAACAATATTTGAAGTCGCAATTGTTTGCGCAGAAGTCCCGTTATAATCGATGATACTTCCGGCGGTGATAAACGTGCCGAAATTTGAAATTGGTGTTCCGCCATAACTTACTGAAAGCTTTTTACCGTTGACATTGACTGTTCCACCGGAATTAATTGATAAATAGTAAAGTTTATGATCCGAAAGCAGTTTTAGATTTCCTCCGGAATATGCAGTAAAGTTTGCCGAAGTTATTAAACCACTACCTGAAAGAAAACAAACACCTTTTGCCTGTACACTTGTGCACGAAATAGTCCCATTATTATACACAGTATCGGTATTCATAACAAAAGTACTGCCACTTATAGTACCTCCCGGGAAAACATTAATTATTCCATCATTGGTTAAAGTTGACCCCGCCGCGTAGGCGTTTTTTTTTTTTATTTCCCCCTGATTGTTGGTAACGGAAAAAGCTGCTGACAGGCTATTACCGGGTAATGTAAAGATATTATTATTATACAACATGCCTGTCCCGTTCACAGAATTGTCAAGCCAGGTAACTACACCATTATTGTAAACGGGTTTAGAAATTCTGGCACCGCCGGAAATTTTCATTTCTGCAGTTGGGTTGATCGTAATTTTTCCAGTACCCTGAAAATTACCACCCGTTGCATTAAGTAAAGTAGTAATTATAATGTTATCCGGACCATCAATAATACCCGTCAAATTCATTGTCGAGAAGGAGTATTGTGTTCCTGTCCCAAGGTATAGTGTACCCGAACTAATAGTAATATCATGATTATACAATCCGATACTAACCCCCGAGCCGAAATTGGCCGTGCCGCCATTAACAAGGATTGTTCCGAGATTAGTAAGATTTGCCAAGGATGAAAAAGTAGCTGTTGAAGTTGGGAATGAAAATGTGCCGGTAATATTAATCACAGTCCCGTTATTAAAATTAATCCGGTCATAGCACCTTATATTTCCTGCACCCGAAACATTTCCGGAAAAATTATGGGTGACATTGTAATTCGCGCCCAAACTGAGCGTAGCCCCGGAGGCGACGGTAAAAACACCGCCATAGTTTTGCGGGCCGGTTAACTGCCCCATACTAATCGTGCCCGCTTGAATATTAACCGTTCCGGTATTAGTAAACGTACCATTGATATTATTGGTTTTATTGAAAGGATTTATAATAATACCGGTAGCTTTGTTGTTCAAGGTCGGCCACATGCTGTCGCCATTCGGTGCAATAGCATTTATGGTGCCATAATTGTTAATTATTCCGGACCCGTTAATATATGAATACCAGTTAAATGTGCCGTAATTGTTAATAGTCCCGTTTATCGACATTGTATTTCCACTATCCTTGAATGCGCCTGATGCGAGAATATTAATAATCAGCGGGTTTCGTATTGTGCCATAAGTAACCATTGAACCAGATATGTTTAAAGTATCTGAGCCTCCCAAGATTGTGCCGCTCAATTTCATATTATTAAAATTAAACGGCTTCCCTGTCTGAAAAATCATAGCGCCCCCGGCTGAAACAATATCAGGATTGTAAGTATTGATGATTGCGCCGGGCTGAAAAAATACGACGCCGTTATATCCAGCCATTGTCCCCAGATTCGCAACGGTAATTCCAGAGGCAAATATTGTGGTGTCCGAATAGAAAGTGGTTGTTCCGGTAATATTATACTGGCATGAACTATTCAGGATACTATTCTTTGAACCAAAACTGATATTGCCCTGCCCGAGGATTGCCCCGGTAAAATTAAGTACTGTATTATAAGATGTATTTCCGAATTCTATTTTTGTGCCGCTTGAAACATTAAATGTACCCGTGTGCGTGTAACTGCCTGTGTTATGATGCCCGCAGGTAAAAGTGCCGGTAATAACGTTTACCGTGCCATTGTTTGTAAAACCATTCCAGATGCTAATTCCGTTTGCCGTGCCCGTTTTGTTTATCGTGCCGTTATTAATAAGCGGCGGATAAAACGAACTACCCCAATTGGTAATAATCATTAACGAATCATTATAGAAATTTGAACTACCGTTAATGTTGCCGCTGACCCAATTGAAGACACCTTTATTGTATGTTGTTTTATTAACAGACAAACCATTAAAGCCAATAACCGAACTAGATGTTTTTCCAAGAGTCAGTGCACCCGTTCCGCTAATAGCGCCATTAATGGAAGAAAACGCGCCGTTTATGGTAACACTGTCTGAGCCGGAAAGTGTACCGTAATCTAACGGACAATTGTTAAATGTTAAACTGAAACCCGTGCTCAAATCGAGTGTCCCGCTTGTTATTGAAAGATCGGCGCCAATTTGCGCGGGGTTTACCCCGCTTAACAAGTAAATATTTCCACCGTTTACCACCAGTTTGCCAAGATTCTGTATATTCATTTGGGAATTAAATGTAACTGTTCCCCATAAGGCAGTGCTGCTATTGGTAATGTTATAAACAGCGCTTGCAGCAAACCCGACCGAACTGGCTCTGAAATTTACTCCCCCGTTTCCTACAATATTACCTGAGACTGTTATATTCGTTCCATTTACTCTATCGCCGAACTGTACTATACCATTATTGGCCAGATTGTAATTGCCGGAATAACTATACGTTCCGGCTGTGGGGCTGAAGGCAAGAGTTCCAGCGTTAATATTAACGTTAGCGTTATTTGTAAACAAACCGGTTAAGTAACTAGTAACCGGGCCATTTTTTGTTATCGTACCGTTGTTTATAATCGAGCAGGAAAAAGAATATGAAAATAAACCCGGAATATAAAATTCACCATTATTCGTTATTATTCCCGTCCCGCCTGCACTGCAGTCAATCCAATCTATTCTCCCGTTATTTGTTACATTGGTGCTGCATGCTGCATTATTGCCGGTAAACGTCAGGTTTCCCCCGGCATTTACGGTGCAGTTCCCTGAAGTGTTTATCTTACCGCCCTGATAAATTGTAAGTTTTGCACCGCTGTCAATGTAAAATCCGGCTGTACCATTAATTGTTCCATTAAGCGCCACACCTTGGCCATTAAGGTTTACACCCATCCCAACAGTAGTATTTAGCGTAAGTATGCCATTAATCTCCAAATTCGAGAGATTTATGCCGGAGTTTACCGACACAGTGTGATTGCTCATTACTGTCTTCTTCCCCAATGTATCACGGGCGTTTGGATGATCCAGCGGCACCCATCCGGTTCCGGGAAGAAAGACGTTCCAGATTGCTTCATTGGAAAAATCACCGTTGGAAATTGTGCGCCAATCACCTTTTATTTGCGCGAAAGTGCTTGTTGAGAGGAGGATAATAATTATTGCAGTATTTATAGTTCTCATGTTCTTTATCTATTTTTTTCCAGAACTTACACAAATATCACTGCGTTTTATTGCTATTTGTCTTGAATGGCTCCTATGATTCTTTAGTGGTATTTGCACAATCCGGGCGGGTGCAAACTGCGGCCTTAAAATAACGGGTTATTTATACCTGCAATGGTGTGAGGGGCGCATTAAACGGTTTCTGTTTAGTTACAAGAACCGGTGGAGTAACCTTTAATTGAATTTTTGGCACTTTGTTTTTTAGATTATCTTTACAATCCCTAATTTGTCCTTATTAATCATATTTTGTTGGGTACTTTTTTTTACACTACCCAAAAGTGGGTATTTACCGGTAGTAAGCGTTTGAACAGGCACTTTTCTGCCGTGTATCACACTTGATAGAAAAAATTTTTATATATTACACCATCAATATTAAATTTCATAGAAATAATGTTTGGATTAGTAAATAACAATAAAGATTATGCCGAATTAGGCGGCGAAATACATCAGGATAGAAAACGCCGGGAGCGGACCGCATTGATTGTTTTCAGTGTTATCGCAATCGGTTTATTAAACCTGATTTTATATTTAATGACCATTTCTTAATTACAATTTTCAAGAGGGGGTTAGTTTGAAATATTTTGTCTAATTGTATCCAGATACGTTCTTGCCTGTTTCGCTTCAGGATTAATCTCCAATACTTTTAAGAAAAACTGTTCGGCTAGTTCATTAAGGCCCTTCATGTAATTAATAAAACCTAAATAATACAGTGCGTTTATCTCTACCGGTTCGCGTTGGAGTATTGCCTTAAAGACAATTTCTGCCTCGTTTAACTGGTTCTGCGCGAGCAGGTTTTCGCCCTCTTCTTTCTTTTTTTGAAACCAGAGGCTCTGTAAGTTCGCAACATCTCCGGTTTCACGGGCATAATTCAGCCATTTTTTCCAGAAGAGTTTCTGGTTCCTGTCGGAAATTTTAAGTACCGGTTCCG
>JACPGF010000058.1:0-385 GCA_016182615.1 Ignavibacteriales bacterium | reverse complement strand
AATTTTAAGTACCGGTCCCGATTCGTTGTAATAGTGCAGGTTCCCGGTTCTCGCTTTGGTGTTAAACTCGTGTTCCCATCCGCTGGCGGGAATGATATATGCTTTTAATCCTTTTGTCCGTATTTGAATACCTAAATCCCACTCCTCATAGTAGCAGGGGGTAAACTGGTTTTCAAAATGCAGTATGCCGTCATTAAAAAGTTTTGTTTTAACGGCAAAGAAAAATCCGGAAACTGAATCAACGCGCATCGTTTCGTTAAATGTTCCATGAAGGTATCTCTCGATATCATTTGTGGCATAAAAGTCAACGAACCCGCCTTCGACTCCAACAATGGCGGCATCTTCAAGTTCAAGGAGAGATTTCTCCAATGTATTAATTACTTCC
>JACPGF010000094.1 GCA_016182615.1 Ignavibacteriales bacterium | reverse complement strand
ATTTCATATCAATATCCAGTGGTTAAAGCCTGTGGTTAGATGGGTTGAGATTCCTCAAACTAAAGTCTGAGGTTAGGAGATGGGAACTATTATAGAGATGAGCTGAGTAGTTACATAAAAAGCAAATATTTAATTTTAATGTCGTCCCTCTGGGACTTTATAAACAGTAGATGTATATTTTTCTACCATAATTTTGTCCCGCTGGGACTAAGAAAACAATTAAAATAATTGTAACTACTCAGCCCACTGAAATTAGATAACGGATTGTGCTGATTTTATGTGCCAATGGCACTAAATCTGAATAACCGTGAGTGGTAACTCACAGAAAAAGAATACCAAACTGATTCAGTCCCTGAATGGGGCGAATCCGCCGCGGCGGGCAATAATTTCCAAAGTAGGTCAGTTCGCCCCCGTTCGGGGACGTGATTTTTTTAGTCCACTCTCCACGGGTTGCCACCCGCGGTTATTGAGATTGAGTCCCTTCGGGACAAATTTATTCGGCTGAGTAGTTACAGTTTCCTAATATAAAGTTGCTTAATAATAATACAGGCGCTATTGCCCCCCTCTTAGGCAATAGGCGGTCAAACAAAATTTCATCATTCAATCACTCGTAAGCGGAGCTCATTATGCATATTAACCCTATGCGTTGTTTTTTCTTGATTCTTGTGGCGCTTTCTGTCAGTTTATATGCTGAAAAAGATGCGGCAAAAAAAGACACCCTGGATGGCGATATTTCCGGGGCATTCAAATGGCGGAGTATAGGCCCCTCCTTTGCATCGGGCAGAATTGCCGATTTTGCCGTTAACCCGAAAAATATCAGCGAGTATTTTGTTGCGGTTGCAAGCGGCCATATCTGGAAAACCACTAACCGCGGAGTAACCTTCGACCCTGTATTTGACAATTACGGCTCATACTCTATCGGCTGCCTTGCACTTGATGCGCAAAACCCGTTTACCATCTGGGCTGGTACCGGTGAGAACAATCATCAGCGCTCACTAGGTTATGGCGATGGTGTCTATAAATCAACAGACGGCGGCAAAATCTGGACTAACATGGGATTGAAAGAATCCCGGCAGATTGGCAAAATTATCGTTGACCCCAGAAACTCGAACATCGTATTTGTTGCAGCCGAAGGCTCTGTCTGGGGACCGGGCGGTGACCGTGGTTTATACAAATCGTACGATGGCGGGAAGAAATGGAATAAAGTGCTGAACATCAGCGAGCATACGGGTGTTAACAACATCGCGTACGATTACCGCAACCCCGATGTAATGTATGCAACCAGTGAACAGCGCCGCAGGCACGTGTACGGCAAAATTGGCGGCGGCCCTGAATCTGCTGTCTATAAATCAACCGATGCAGGTGAAACATGGGAAAAAATCATGAGCGGCCTTCCTTCGGTTGACATCGGCGGCATGGGCTTGGCTGTCTCCCCTGCTAACCCCGATTATGTGTATTTGATTGTTGAAGCAGCATTGGGCAAAGGCGGGTTCTTCCGCTCTGTAAACCGGGGTGCCTCATGGGAAAAAATGAGCGACCATACCGAAGCCGGGCAATACTATAACGAGATTGTCTGTGACCCCGTAGATGTTAACAAGGTCTATTCAACCGAAACAATTTCACAGGTTACCCTTGATGGCGGGAAAACCTGGAAACAGGTTGGCAATAACAAACGCCATGTTGACGACCACGCTATCTGGATTGATCCCTCGGATATAAGGCATTTCCTTATCGGCTCCGACGGCGGCGCTTATGAAAGCTTTGACGGCGGTGCTAACTTTGACTTTAAGCAAAATCTGCCGGTAATTCAGTTCTACCGGGTTAATGTTGACAACGATTTCCCGTTCTATAATATCTATGGCGGCACGCAGGATAATAACAGCATGGGCGGCCCTTCAAGAACTATCTATAGTAATGGTATTGTCAACTCCGACTGGTTTATTACCAACGGCGGTGACGGGTTTTGGACTGCCATTGACCCTGTTGACCCGAACATTGTTTATGCCGAAGCACAATACGGTAACATGGTGCGCTACGACAAAAAAAGCGGTGAAGCTGTTGGCATCCGCCCCGAACCGGGCAAGGGAGAGCTAACGTACCGCTGGCAATGGAATACTCCGCTGCTTATTAGTCCACATAAAAACACGCGGCTGTACACCTCTGCCAACATGGTATTCCGCAGTGATGACCGTGGTGACAGCTGGCAGGCAATCAGCGGCGACTTAACCGCGCAGATTGACCGCAACTCGCTGAAGGTTATGGATAAATACTGGAGCTATGATGCAGTCGCAAAAGACCATTCAACCTCGCAGTACGGTATTATTATTTCATTGTGTGAATCACCCGTGAAGGAAAACCTTTTGTATGCCGGAACCGATGACGGGCTTATACAGATAACCGAAGATGCGAAAAACTGGCGTAAAAGCGGTTCTTTCCCCGGTGTACCGGAAAACACGTATGTGAGCGACATCTGTGCCTCGAAGTTTGATGAAAATATTGTTTTTGCAAGCTTTGACAATATCCTCCGCGATGATTTTACTCCTTACATCCTTAAAAGCAACGATAAGGGTAAAACATGGAAGTCCATCAGTGCAAATTTGCCGGCAAAAGGAACTGTCCATACGATTGAACAGGATTTCCAAAACCCCGACCTGCTCTTTGCCGGTACTGAATTCGGTTTATACGTCAGTACCAATGGCGGCACAACATGGTCAGCTTTCAACAACGGTTTACCAACCATCGCGGTGCGCGATATGGCGATACAAAAACGGGAAAGTGCCCTCGTTCTCGCGACATTCGGGCGCGGGTTTTATGTTATGGACGACTACTCACCCCTGCGCGCAATAAACAAAGAACTCCTTGAAAAAGACTCTTATACATTTGCATCAAAAAAGGCTCTAATGTTTCTTGACTCGTACCGCGATGCCCCCGGGGCAACTTTTGCCGCGCCGAATCCCGAAATTGGTGCCGAGATTTGCTTTTACATGAAGGATGTTCCTAAAATGCTGGCCGATATCCGCCGTGAAAAAGAGAAAGAACTCTTCAAGAAAGGTGAAAAAATCCCCCAGCCTGATAAAGCACAGATACTTGCAGAAGAGCGTGAAGTAGCCCCGTATTTGCTTGTTACCATTGCCGACGAAGCGGGTAACATTGTTAGAAAAATTTCAAAAGCTGCTGCGAAAGGTGTGCAGAAGGTCATTTGGGATTTACGCTATCAAAGCATTTCTTCCGTGCAACAAGTTGATAAGTTTAACCCGACTGCCAAACAGAATAATTATCTGCTTGCAATGCCGGGTATATATAAAGCCTCGGTAGTGTTGGTAAGCAGGGAGGGCATTAAAGAAATTGCCGGACCGGTAACCATCGAAGCCGAAGTTTTACGTAACACGACTTTACCCGCCGAGAACCGCGGGGCACTTGTTGCTTTCCAGAAAAAAGCCGGAGAACTTGTCCGTACATTTCAGGGAACAACAAATTTTCTCAATCAGTTAATAAAACGTGTCGAGACTCTGAAACAGGCAGTTATCAACACAGCACAGGCACCGCACAGTATGCTGCTTACCGCTGATTCAATTGCCAAAAAACTTGACGACTTGTATCTTGTATTCTACCGCCGCTCAAACAAACCCAGCGCCGAAGAAAATCCCCCTGCTCAGGTTATTTTAAGCGAGCGTATGGAAATGCTGGTGTATAATCATTGGGGCAGCACTTCAAATATTACCAGGACCGAAGAAACTGCTTATAATGTTTTGCTTGAAGAACTTTCACCCGCGATAGCAAAGCTGAAAAATATATACAACGATGATGTTCTTCCGTTTGAGCAGGCGCTTGAAAAATACAACGCACCTTATACCCCCGGAAGAATACCGGAATTAAAGTAACCAAAGACAAATACTCTCATCCGCGAAACGCCGCCCGCTTGGGCGGCGTTTTTATTCATGGTAACTATCGTTAAACCTATCTCAACTTTGATTTGAACGATTTCCGTAATTTTCATGGTACGAGGTAATCTCAGAACTCCTGCCTCTATATTGATATTCAGAAACAGTTGCTTTCGGTTATATTGTTATTCAAATGTTCCTTAGGTAAGTTCTCTTATAATGGATCCGGTATTTTTTTGCTGCGAAAGTTATAGCGATTCTCCTCCTGCAAAAATCTTTTCAGTAACAAAATTACTAGGGTCTTAACAAATTGTTTAAATATAAAGCACACGTGCTTATACTTTAAATTTTGCTCTCATTATTTATTATTCATTCTCAATTATTCATTACCTCGGCACTATTGTTGCAATTCCATGACAACTTTTTACAATCCTTTACCGCACCGTGACACTTGTGACAAAACGGTACCATAATTTTATACCGTAAGTTAAACACATTATCAAATACATACATTATAAAAAAGGAGCCGTTATGTTTTCATATTTTCACAATCGTTTGATGCAGGTTTCATTAACCGGTTTACTCATAGTTTTTTCAAGCTGTGCAGCATTTGCCCAAAAGCCTGTTTTAACACCATCTGCAAAAAATAAGTTTGCAGTACAGAATCTTGTAACGGGCATCAATTCGGAAAACGCAGGATTAAAAAGAAGTGCTATCTACATGGCAGGCAAATATTCGGTTACGGAAGTATTACCTGCCCTGTTCAAAAAAATGGCACAGGAAGATGACCCCGGAACAAGAATACTGATAGCGTTAAGCGTATATAACATAGGTCAGCCCGAAAGTATATTAAAACTGAAAACACTTGCCAAAGCCGAAAAAGATGTCCGGGTTAAACAGATGTTTAATGAAATTTATCAGCAATATTCTATGGATCACGATCTGACCGCGCTCGGCGGAAACGAATAATTCATATATTTGTAAAAATCAGACTAAAAACTCAAGAAGTAAAACAATGCGATATTTATTAATGATACTAACACTCGGCGCATCCTTTAACTGCCTCTTCGCGCAGGATGAAACGCGCATGATTAACATGAATGGTGAATGGAAATTTACCATCGGGGATAATCTGAATTTCGCGGCAGTAAACTTTGATGACAGCAAGTGGGATAAGATACGGGTGAATACAGCATGGGAAAACGAAGGCTATAATGATTATGACGGGTACGCGTGGTACCGGACAAAATTCACGGTAGGGCAATCGGCAAAAAGCAGAAATCTTGTTCTGCAGTTAGGTAATATCGATGATGTTGACGAAGTGTATCTCAATGGAGTGCTCATTGGCCGTTCAGGCAGTTTTCCTCCAAACTATGAAACTGCCTACGACCAGTGGCGCCGGTATCCTGTGCCAACCTCATTGTTGAAATATAGCGGGCAAAACGTGCTTGCCGTAAGGGTTTTTGATGAACAGTTAGAAGGCGGGATGCTTAACGGGGATGTTGGGATTTATGCCAGCAGTATCCGGCCAACACCCGACTATGACCTTTCGGGCAGTTGGAAATTTACAACATGGAAATTTTCAACAGGGGAGGGGGAAGATTTTACTTCGCCGCCATATAATGAAAAAAAATGGAGAGACATCCTTGTTCCGGGCTTTTGGGAAAAACAAGGAGCCGAAGGATACGATGGTATAGCCTATTACAGGAAAAACTTTACTTTACCTTCATATCTTAAAGGTAAACCGCTGGTTATAATGCTCGGGAAAATTGATGACCTTGATATGGTCTATATTAACGGGAAATATATCGGCGGCACGGGAAATATTAAACCGCAGCCCTCGCAAAGCTATCTGGGGCAATACTACAAACTGATGCGCGGTTATTATGTCCCCGATGGTGTAATTAATGAAAACGGAGAAAACACTATTGTTGTTTGCGTGTATGACGGCTATATAGACGGTGGTATTTACGAAGGGCCTGTTGGGCTGATAGCACAGGATAAATACGCTTACTTTTGGAAATCGCAAAAAAACAAGAGTATCTGGGAAAAAATGTTAGACGGGGACTAAGGGAGTTATGAGATTGGAGTGCTGAGTGTTGAATGATGTACTGTAACAAAGCACTTACCCGAAAACTGTAAAATTTTATTCTGGCGATTATTCGTTGGTTAAATTGTTTTATTTACTTATGCTGCATATAGTTAGGTTTCCGCCCATTTCGCATAACGGGTGTTAGTAATAATGTTCTGAATGAGTATGCATTGAACTGATGACAGCCAAAACAATAGGACTCAAAATTGGGTTACCGTTGGATGAATCTATGCACTGATTTAGTTGGCACCGTTGCCCTCAAGAGGATGTTGTTAGAACGGTTTGCGATAGATGCCGTTTACATTCACCAACTGTCCCTGATTTGTTGCGCATTATAAGCTTTTGCAGCAAAGGCAACCTATAGAACCTCCTTCAAATACTTTCCCGTCCAACTGTCCGGGTTGGCGGCAATTTCCTCGGGAGTGCCGCAAGCGGCAACAGTGCCGCCTTCGTCCCCTGCCTCGGGTCCCATGTCAATTACATAATCGGCACACTTTATCACTTCCAGATTGTGCTCGATAACAACAAGCGAATTGTTCTTTTGCAGAAGCATCCGGAAGCAGTTCAATAACTTCGCGATGTCATCAAAGTGCAGACCGGTTGTCGGCTCATCAAAAATAAACAGCGTGTGCACATTATCTTTCTGCTGCGTCAGGTGCGAAGCAAGCTTTATTCGCTGTGCCTCGCCGCCGGACAGTGTATTAGATGGCTGGCCTAATTGTACATAGCCCAGACCAACATCAGAGAGGACTTGCAGATACTTTAGAATTTTATCGTGACCGTGAAAGAATGGCAGTGCTTCATCAACGGTCATTTTTAGCACGTCAACCATATTTTGGCCGCGGTACATGATATCGTGAATCTCTTTTTTAAACCGGCTGCCCTTGCACTCTTCACATTCAAGATAAATATCAGCCAGGAACTGCATTTCGACCTTTATAAAACCATCACCCTGGCACGTTTCGCACCTGCCGCCGGGAACATTAAATGAGAAATATCCGGGTTTAAAGCCCCTTGCCTTTGCCTGATGGGTTAAAGCAAACAATTCGCGGATAATTTCATAGACCTTTATATAACTCGCAGGGTTAGATCTTGGCGACTTACCAATGGGTGACTGGTCAACAATTTCCACCTGTTTAATATTTTCTATGCCGGTAATATCCTCGAATTTGCCGATTTCGGCAGGAGCCATGCCTAAATTTTTTGCAATTCCGCTGTACAGTATTTCGTGTACCAGCGTGCTTTTACCCGAGCCGCTGACACCGGTAATACAGACAAATTTTTGCTGTGGTATTTCAACCGTCACATTTTTAAGGTTATGTTCACGTGCGCCTTTGATTGTTATGTGTTTGGTCTTTTCCGTGTTCCGTTTTTCGGGTAAAGGAATTACCTTTTTCCGGCTGAGATACTGCCCGGTTAATGATTTGGATTTTCCCGCCATAATATCCGCAAAAGTACCCATGAACACGATATTGCCGCCTTCTTTGCCGGCTTTGGGGCCAATATCTATAATTAAATCGGATTCCCGCATCATGTCTGGGTCGTGCTCTACAACCAGAACCGAGTTGCCAATGTCCCTAAGATTTTTTAGGATATTGATGAGCTTCGTGGTGTCTCTCGGGTGCAGCCCAATACTCGGCTCATCTAAAACATATAAAGTTCCAACCAAAGCAGAGCCTAAGGCGGTCGCAAGGTTAATCCTTTGTGTTTCACCGCCTGAAAGGGTTGAGCTGATACGGTCCAGCGTCAGGTAACCAAGCCCGACATCATTAAGATACGTGAGGCGTTTAATCAGTTCTTTAATAATCCGGTCGGCAATTGCCAATTCGTACTGAGTAAAAGTGATGCTTTTAAAGAATCCGTGAGCCTTGGCGATAGTCATCGATGTCAACTCGCTAATATCTTTTCCGGCAATTTTTACTTGCAGCGATTCGCGCCGCAGCCTGCTGCCTTTGCACGCGCTGCACTTCGTGTAACCGCGGTATTTGCTGAGTAATACCCGGGCAGTTATTTTGTACGCGTGTTCTTCAAGCTGCTTAAAAAATTTGTCGGTTCCGATAAAATCGTAGAAACCTTTTCTTATCAGAGCCTTCTGCTCTTCGGTTAATTCAATGTACGGAACATCCACTGGAATTTTTTTCTTTTGTGCCGAGCGTAACAATGCGCGGGCATGGCTGGCGTAACCGGGTGTACGGAACGGGGCAAGTGCCCCATCCACCAGTGAAAGGTAAGGATTTGGTACAACCAAATCTTCATCGATACCGATTATCTTGCTGAAACCTTGGCAGACAGGGCACGCGCCAAAAGGATTATTAAACGAGAAGAAGCGGGGTTCAGGTTCCTCGTACCGCACGTTGCAGCATTCGTAAAAAGTATTAAAGTCTGAACGGGCTCCACTTTCTGCATCTATTACAACAACACGGCCTTCACCCTCCTTAAAGCTCCCTTCGATGGAGTCTGCCAGTTTATCCCGGATTTTACCCTTACTGACTTTTATGCGCTCCGTGATAACGCAAACATCTTTTTTTTCGACTTCGGGGCAAGCTTCCTCGTTCAGGTCTATTAACTTACCCGCGGCATACACCCTGAAAAAGCCCCTGCGTTTAAGCAGGGCAATTTCATCCTCGAGCGTTCTGCCTTCGTGCCCGTGAACCGGAAAGCCCATCAGCCACCGGCTTCCCTCTGCCTGCTCCTCCAGCCAGTCGCATACCACTCCCGTTGAGGCTTTTTTTACTTCCTTACCACAGACAAAACAAATAGTTTTACCGACTCTGGCAAAAAACAGGCGCAGATAGTCATAAATTTCCGTGGTTGTGCCAACCGTTGAGCGGCTGTTTTTGCTGCCTGTTTTCTGCTCGATAGCAACCGCGGGCGAAATGCCGAGTATCATATCAACATCGGGTTTGTTCATCCGCTCAAGAAATTGCCGTGCATACGATGAAAGGCTTTCAACATAGCGCCGCTGCCCCTCGGCATAAATGGTGTCGAACACGAGTGATGATTTACCGCTGCCGCTTACCCCTGTAACAACAACTAATTTGTTCCTTGGTATTTCAAGGTCAAGGTTTTTTAAATTATGTTCACGCGCACCTTTAATAATAATGCGCTTTTCATCTTTCGAAGCTTTTATCTGAATCATTTTACTGAGATTTATTTATTGGGTAAGCAAATATAGAACATTTGAAAATCATCTTTTATCCCAATATAAGGGATTATTTTACAGGCAGCCAATCTGTCAGGGCGGGGCTTATTACAGGATTTGCTATGGTGGGGGTGGCACAGCACCAGATTTATTTTGTGAATAGAACTTTGCCTATAAATAAAACAGGCCGGACTGATACAACATCAATCCGGCCTGAGTATTATCGAAGCCTGCTATTTTAACAAAGTAAGCTTTTTGCTTGTATGGAAGTTACCGCTATCCATGCGGTAAATATACACGCCACTTGAAAGCCAGGCAGCATTGAACTGGTAGGAATAACTCCCTGCCGTTTTGTAATCATCAACCAGAACCATTACTTCCCTGCCGAGAATGTCGAACAATGTTATTTTAACCTGCCCGTCTTTTGGCAGTTGGTATTGTATTACCGTTGACGGGTTAAACGGGTTCGGGCTGTTCTGCATTAGCGCATAGTCTTTTGGTTTTTCAGAAGCAAGGTTTTTATCGTTTACTCCGCTGGTTTTTGCCTTGTTATTCTGGTATAACTGGTAATACCCTTTCGAAGCGAAGATAAACGAGCGCTCCATGCCTTCTGCAAGCCGCGGTGCCCTGAAATCTAATGTAACCCACTGGTTTGGGGATAATACCAAAGCATCGCCATCCTCCACCAGCAGCTTCTGCAGTACGTCACCATCCGCGGAGTGTACGGCGCTCAGCAATTCAGGGACAGTAACCGTGAAAGGCAGTTCCATCTTTTGCGAGAGTTCGGCATAATCAATTGTTGAGGACTCCTTCCAGAGCACGTCCACCATGACGGTAGATACACTGTCCTGATGCACTGGAACCCACACGAATGACTGGTTCCGCCTGAGCCTGAAGTCCGAAAAGGCTTCCGAATTTTTCGATTTAACAATTCCCGATTTTTTATCTTTTGCTACCGTGTGCGCGGCAAGTACCATCCATTTTTCCGTGCCCGGCGAAGTGCCTTGGAATGACATTTCAAGGTTAGAATTTGCCTCGGCTTCAAGGGCTTGGCAAACTGGTACACCCTGCCCGAATCATCAACGGTTATGTCCGTCTCGAGCGGATGGTCAACGATAATCAGTTTCGTTAAATCAATAAAGCTTTGTTCCTGCTCGAACTCGCCGATTGCCAAACGGTATGTTTCGTCAGCGGTTAAAGCGGGTTTGGTATAGAGGTTGTAATAATCATCGGTTAAAACGCCACGTTGTCCCTCGTCCTGGCTTTGCGGCAGGATGTTATTATCTTCTACCCACAAAGAATCCTGCCATGTATAAATAAAGGGGCATGAACGGGCTTTAATAAACTCGACCGGTTTGGAAAAACCTGCCATACCGATGAAGTTTTGTGCGAGCACGCCAATGCTTGACGGAGTCTTTGGAGAAAACGAAAAATTCTGCATCTCTTTTGCTTTATTGCGGTTGTACCGGATAGTAGCAACGGGAGACCCGTCCTGTTCAATCACTGCTCCCGCCGGGAACAAATCGCCAGCCCAAAAATATCCGACCGTGCCCACCGGGCCCGGCTGTAAATATGCACTCACCTGTGTCGCGCTACCCTGCCTGACTTTGATAATATTCGGGCTGATACCAGCAATAGTGGGGGCTACCATCGTGTTAAATGTAATTTCTTTGGTACGCCATGGCTGAGCATCTGAACCGAAATGAGCATTATCCACAGGCAGATAATGAACTTTAAATTTTAAACCAGATGCAAGCGGCAATTCTGACTTTAGAACTTCAAATGTATGTAAATCCCCACACCATGAATCATTCGCAAGAGTTTTAATGAGACAATTATTTTGATCAAGGATCTCAACTTTGCGTTGAATACAACCAGAAGGGATATAACTGAAGCAATAACGTTGCTCATCTAAGATTGAAAATTGAAGGTCGAATACATCCGCTCCAGTATAGAATGCTCTTAAGCCTGATGTCAGAGACCATTGTTCCGATAAAGTATTGTTAATGCAATAATAACCAGGTTTTATACTGCCGTAATTAGAAATTCTCTTTGGCGAATTAATTCCGCCTGTGAGTTTATATGAACAGAGGTATTTCCCAGTTAATGAAAACGTATGCAAGCAACCATTTCCTCTATCCAGTACAATTGGATTACTGTTTCCATCAATACCAACGTCGGTCGGGCAAGAATTTCCTGGAAATTCCGTTTTATTTGAACAAAATAATGTTCCATCCCCCCATCCCCACTTGTAAACAGATTGAAAAGATCTTTTAATATCATCTATGAAATAAAAACAAAAAGCAGATCTTTTATTACAAGTAATACGTGACGGCCTGATAATATCAGAATACGTCTGCAAGTCAGTTGTATATGATTTGTAACTATCCCGTAATACACCGTCTGTGTTAAGAAGTAATATTTTATCTACGCTATTGTTTATAGCAACATAAAGATACCCTTCCGTTCCATAAGGACTTATTTCTTGCGTAAAAGCAACATCAACGGGGTTACCCTTTACTTCTATTTTTTTTACGAACTCTAACATCCTTGAAGAAGTGTTATAATGCAGTTTAATTATTGCATTCAAGCCGAAATCTGCCACATACACGTTATTATTATAATCTGTTGTTATTGCTTCTGCCCGCGCAAAATGAAAGTCATTGTCATTTCTTCCATAACCTTTTACAGTCCACTGAGAATAATTATAATCTCCATACACAATTTGCGACAAGTCCCTGTCTATTACAAAAGCGGCAACATCTTCCGGCCAATTGGGTCCATACCAAATTACATCACCATCAAGTTCAGTTGCTTCCGAAAATATATCATCATTTAAATAAGATTGAGCCAAACTTTTGTTAAGTTCCAGTATATAGGGATTATCGGAAAACGAAGTCTGTATCATGGCATAAGGACTTTCACGGATGGCAAATGTTTCCTTGTTTTTACCTTGTGATTTTTGCTTGTATGTAATGGTTTTTAATCTTTGGAAAAAGGAATCCGAGTTAAAATCCATAGCGAATTTCCATTTTCCACGATCCTTTTTGCAAAAAACCTCCTTTTCAACGAGGTAGTTCTTCCCTTCAAAACTATAATGAACTTGTAATTTTGCCAGAGCTTGTTCAGTGTTAATTGAATCTATTTGAGAGACGAAGATTGAAAATCCATCAATTTTGGCAATAGTATCAAAGGCCGAGATATCTTCTTTTGCTATAATCCTAGCTGTTTGATTTCTACTTTGCTGCACTACTTGCATAACAAGTACATTGTCGAGATAAATTCCTCTGTTACTTTCGACCAACGTCTGAATTTGTTGGGCTGACTTGTATATCTCAAATTTATAGTCTTCCGGTTGTACGGCATTTTCAATTTTCTGAGCAGGTAGTATGCCAATCAATAATAAAAATATATACTTATACATGGTTTCCCTCTATTTTGTTTTTCTTGGTGGAAATAGATACAGATTCCCTTCAAGAAGTTTTTCATAATCCATTTGTTTATCTTCAAGAAGGTTATATTGCATGGCCAAAGAAAAACCCTCAGCTGTGTATTGTGTATTAGGGGCAACATTCACCAGCTCTTCCAACATACTTGAAAAGATTTGTTTCTGCTTTATATCTTGTGGCATTAGAAGTAATGCATATCTAAGTTTTTCATTTAAAAGCATAGGATACAAGTTACTTTTATGCCCATTCTTTATAGCTAAATCAAGTGCATTTAAATAGTCATTCCTATTTTTGTAATTGAGGTTATTATGTGCCAACATGACAGTTATCACAAGTGAATCAACTGGCTCAGTTACGGGTAAAATCGAAAAATGTAACTCGTTAGATTCAAGTTTTTGCACTGTAACTTTTGTAGGATTTGTATATACTTCCAAATTGTAAGTCATTTGAAAACTATAACTACCTTCGGTTAACCTATATCTACCGTACCCGGTTATAGGCTTGGATTGCTCTTCCCGTGGTATAGTAGTAAATTCGTAAGTTAAATCAATGACTTTATTAATATAACCACCCGGAGGAATAATAGTTGGGATTGTTTCTGTACGAGAAATTATGTATTGATTTACAGGTTTACCATTTCTCTCATGGAATTTAAAACTATAGTATTTTTCTTCAAAGGACGGGAAACTGCTGCATGTAATTGTATCGATTGAATTATTAAATACGCACATATTAACAAAAACACGGTCGCCAAGTATATAAGTGTCCTTATCCATATATATTGAAAATTTGACATCTTGTGGAAAGGCAACCCTGTAAACAAGTATTAAATATAGAAGAATTGTAGTGCTTTTCATTTAAGTATTCCTTTCACCAATCAGTGTTAAATAACATTTGTTTGTGCCCTTCGCAAAAGCGGGGTTTGTCTAACATTGCTTTCCATTCATTTGAATTAATATTCAAATATCTCATTAAACATATGCTGTTCCCTGTGCCGTTATGACCATGTACATGTGCCGCATCGGTAATATCTAAGTGACCATAACCAATTGCTCCATTTGTCATTTCAAAATTATGCCCTCGTGCATGACCTAGTTCGTGTATCGCGGTCTGCGTGATATATTTTTTTATATATTCATCAGGAATAATTGGATTAAACAGATTTTGAAGTTTCTTTATTCTTTGCGTAAAAACAGCAGAAAATGAAAGGTGTCTTTGAGAGGTTCCAAAATGATACGTGTATGTATCCCCTAATATGGAATATTTAGTCTCTGCAGAGACAATTGAATCAACAGCCATTAAAAAAACATCATCATCAGCCACGCTAAAGAACTGATAATAATGAGTATTGTACCAATTGAATAATTGCTCAGCTAAACTGACATTGGGTTGAGTTAAATCATGTATTTTGTATTCCAATGGGTTGCAATTATTAGGTATCAAGTTAAAATTTGTCCCCGCCTCTATAAAAGCCGCATCTGCTTCTATCTCAAATTTGGTAGCAACTGAAGGATCTCTTAAGTCATTACCAGTCATATAGTAATAGTTTACATTGTAGTCTCTTTTCGTGATGTACTTCACATTAATACTACACGACATGGCAGGATTTGTTGTCCCCATAAAATAATTCTTTGAACATGTCATTGCATCAGGTGAATCATCACTGTCGAATTCATCCCCAAGTGCAAAGGGAATCATAAAACCCACTGG
Organism: Ignavibacteriales bacterium; assembly: GCA_016182615.1. Classification (GTDB taxonomy): domain Bacteria; phylum Bacteroidota; class Ignavibacteria; order Ignavibacteriales; family Ignavibacteriaceae; genus JACPGF01. The sequence continues at coordinate 726 of JACPGF010000094.1, read as the reverse complement.
TCCAACGTACTTGTTATCCGCAGTACCAACAGTTGCTTTATGAACTTTTTCGCAAATAATAGATGTCTTTAATCCATTAACCCACTTATATGTTTCCTGATATAATTTCCTTTCATAATCATAGCAATTACCATATAAATAAACCATCCGTTTCTCATCTGCAAAAATACTTGGACCTGCAATAAAACAATATTCGTCAAATTGTGGTTTAATCCTGTTTTTGGTTTTATCATCAACCAGTTTATATTCCTGAAGATTGGTTACCTGTGTTTGAGTATTTGCAGTGGCCACAACAACACAGCTATGACAGCCAATGCAAAATGCGGACAGCATAAGAAGAGAGATTGACAATAAAACTATTCGAAAGTTAAAACAAATAAACACTTTACCATAAACAGCCTTAATAAACGCCGTATAAGCCTGCACGCTGCTGTTTATGCAACTCGGGGGGGGGGGGGGATTTAGTAACCATAAGTAACCCTGTATTAATTGAAGATATGTTTATAAATAAAATGCTTTTTTTCATAAGCATTTAGTTTTCACCTGTAAACGTTTATTGCAATTTTTTGAGTATTTGGGGTTCCGGTATAACTTAAAAATAGAATCCGCTGATATTTGAATTCAAATTAATGAATTGGTGGGCAAAAGTCAAGCAGGACATCGCGGGTAAAGCCTGGGGGTAAGGGGATTCGTGAGAATTTCGGTTCACCTGATTTTTCGGTGGAG
>JACPGF010000093.1 GCA_016182615.1 Ignavibacteriales bacterium | reverse complement strand
TGTATCTGCAACAGAGCCATCTTTTAGCAGCCGCTGCCGTAATATGTGCAAAGCGGAAGAAGTTCCCGCGTGATTAACAATTAAACCAAAGGCTAATTTATATTTTGTTTTGGATGGTGCAGCCTCTGGCTTGGGAATCAGCCCGTGTATTTTATCCTTAAATAATAGAAAATTATTTCTTGCATTCCTCTCCTGCTCTTCAACAGAGAGTACTTTCGGAGTGGTATTTTGTACAGGAAGATTAATAATCTTTGCATTTTTTTTATTTGTGTTTCTCCCATTGCCATCCCATTCTGCAAAAAAATCCTCTTTCTCCAGTTCATATAGCAACGCAACAAGGTGTTTGCAGTTATCTTCCTCGTTATACGGGCAGTCGCATTCCATATACACTGGATCCAGATCATCGTCAAATTCAATTTCTACTATATACTCTTCAGAACCATTAACAAATGCTGATACAAATTTCCCGCTTATTTCCAAATCTGTAACTTTGCGTGAAGTGAAATACTGGTAACCCCTGCTGCGGATCCTGCTTTCGAAATGTTCATTGAGAATGCTTTGAAGTTTTTTCATAGTTTTATTGTGTGATTTTTTTACTGATTTTTTTCCGGCTGCATCATGTAATAATTACGGATGCTGTGTATGCAACTTAAGAATAATGATATATATTGCGCCTCAGATTAAAGGGGGAAATAATTGTTGATTCACTAATTGGAATTTTAATAATTTCACAAACGAGACAACACAAGGTTTTTTTTGAAAACCTAGTTACTTATAACTTTACAGTCAAATAGAGAATTGGATTTAACATTATTCTTTGTATGATACCCAGCAAAAAAGAATTTTAAGGTTTAACAAAACACTTTAATTTGCATTAATACAACAATGAACTAATGTATTGCAAATATGCCACATTAAAACCGGTGGGACAGCATTACCGATTGCACGATATTGCCGATGTTCTGATACAGATTCCAATTTGAATGCCTCTGAAAAGGACTGAATACGTGCCGCTTCTCTCGGCGTAAATCTTCTATATCTACCATTTTCATACAATACTGGATCAGTACCATTTAAGCTGATTTTAGCTAAGTGAGAACCAATTGTGTTACACTGAGTATCTAAATTTTGTGCCCGTCCCTTATTCATTTTTTCCTTAGTACGCATCATACCATCAACAGCTTTTTGACTAAAATAGTATTTTTCATCAATAAGATTACTTTGTGCTAAAACATCTCTTAGTTTTGCTTTTTGATCACCGATTGTTGTTGGTATCGGAAATTCAAAATTGACAAAATCTTGAAAATTTCTAAACCCGATAATAATAATTCTCTCTCTCTTTTGAGGTACCCCATAATCTGAAGCATTTAACAGTTTATATTTTACATGATAACCTGCTTGTTCAAATTCCTTCACAATAATTGGGAAAGTTTTTTTTTGATTAACAGACAGCAACCCTTTAACGTTTTCGGCTATAAAAAATCTTGGATTTTTATGTTGAAGTATCTTAATCATCTCAAAAAACAATTTTCCACGATCATCTTTATATCCAAGTCTAGGGGGATTTTGAGCAACAATTGAGAATGATTGGCAGGGAAATCCGCCTATTAAAATATCGTGATCTGGGACACTAACAGCAACTACTTCTTTCACATCAATTATTTCACAAGAGTGTAAAAAATTTGCATTATAAATTTGAGCAGCATATTTATCATTATCGATAGCATATACAATTTCAAATGGTAAGGAGTTAAAATTTTTTCCTAAATACTCAAATCCTCCAAGCATCCCATACTCCATACCGCCACAACCACAGAATAATGAAGCAACTTTTAACTTTCCCAAAATAAGAGTCCTTCCCAGCTACCTGCTTTTTCATTAAAAAAGATATCGGCACCATTTCTTGGAGACATTCTCAAATTATTGGTTTTATACTGCGCAACCAGATTTGTGCTTTTTTAGCTACATGTTTTTGTCCGTATGGTGCAGGTCTTCGCATGGGTAAAGCAATTCTCAGGGTATACAGTAAAATTGGCAGGAATATTGCTTATTGTTGCTTTAACTTCAATATATCGTTTGCATGCATCCAACTCTACACTTTGAATATCATAACCAATAGCTAAATGGGTTGGGATTCTCTTAATTAGGTGAATCAAATCTTCACGGTTGCCCAACTTTATTCTCATACATTCATGTCCCAAAATCAGACTTTCTCCGAGATCTCCTATATCTTTAGTTTTAGATTTTCCATCAACATCAACTTTGCTTTCTATTTCACCAATAGAGGAGGAAATCAGCGCTTGATAACTTGATTCATCAACATCTAAATATTTCAGAACATCTGTTCTAAACAAGTTAGGACCCAGATATGTATTTACATAATCATACCATTCAGCTTCCAATTGTCTATACGGTATATTTTCTTGACTATTGTAATATTTATCAAAACCTGTAAACCAACTATCATTTTTTATAAATGCGGTTATGGCTTCACGCTCTTTCCAGTTTATATAATAATCGTTCCCATGCAGTACAAGCAAATTAGCTAAGACCATATAGTCTAAAATATCTCCAGCATAACGTATAACATCCCCGGTCCAATCATAGTCAATTTCATTTTTTCTATTATTTATTAAGCTTTCGACGATTTCTTCACAAGAGCATTTATCCCTTGTTACCCTCAAGTCATTGAATACACAATGAGTTAGTTCTGCCTTATTTATTGAAAACCTACCTCCAGTTCTAATTTCTCCTGATTCAAGAATCTTTAATATATACTGAGCAGGTTTGAACTTTATACCGAGAGCAATCATTTTTTTGACGGAATAGGGCTTTACGTGCCCCCCTGGGTACTGAAAATAATAAAGAAAACACTTAAAAAACCGAACCAAATCTTGTTCATCAGAAAGTTTAATCGCAATTGAACTTGGCCAACTCATTTTCTCTACAAAATCTTTTTGAATTAAACCAAATAATGCGGATATTTCTGTTCTCCAATTGTCAATGGTCTTTTTCTTTGATACTATATTGCCTGGGTACAATCTGATAGCATCGTTGAACCGAACCTTGAAATCATCGTTCGATAACTTTGGGATTCTGGATATTTCATTCGCTATATATAAAAGAACAGATTCAACATCATTTTTAAATCGTGGTCGGATGTGATGGAGTCTAAAATATACATTTTCAGGAGTTAAGTATCTCATAAAAATTTCCTAAGTGCTTTTGCTAATACATAGCCAAGTTGTGGAGGTACAGCATTGCCAACTTGTTTATATTGACTTGTTTTGCTGCCCAAAAAAACGAAATAATCGGGGAATGACTGAAGCCGAGCACTTTCCCTGACTGTTGGAATACGATTATATTGATAGTGAAAGTGGTGACGGTGACCAGTATCAATTGTAAAACTTGGTTTTTTACTATTCAGTCTAGTCCAAGCTATGTTTACTTTCCTTGTATTCCGCAAACTCGGTGGTAAGTTTTTATAATTTCCGCCATCAGGAACTTGCGAAATAATCGAAATAGTCTTTTGCGTATGATTGGTAATTTTATGATTAAATACTCCAAAAGAATTTATGCGCATTTCCCTTTGAAATTGTGTTTTAGGTTTATGACAATAGTCTTCCCCATCTACCAAAGATACCTCAGGTAGATCGGAGATGGCTGCGGCGGAACTAATAGGTTTTGTTTTTAATGACTTAGGGAAAACAAAATTTCTACCATTCAATAACCCAACAAAAAAAGCCCTCCTTCTATTTTGAGGAACCCCATATTCGGATGCCAAAATCACTTTGTAAGATATATAATACCCTAAATTACTAAAATCCGTAATGATGTTTTGCTTTATTATTCCTTCACCCATTGATATCAAATTCGGAACATTTTCCATTAAAAATGCCTTTGGTTTATAATATTCAACGAAACTAACGAAAGATTTGTAAAGTTTGTTCCGCTCATCATCAACTATTCTTTTCCCAGCAATTGAAAATCCCTGACAGGGTGGTCCCCCAACAATGATATCTATATTCGTTATTTTAGTTCTCTTGGCAATATCCTTCGGCGTAATTTCATTCAGATCAGCAATTATTCCTTTGGCTTCCTTATGATTATGGTCAAATGTCAATATAGCATCTTTCCAATTGTCTATTCCGATCAAGATTTGGTAATTTGCCTTTTCAAAACCCAAAGAAAGTCCGCCGCAACCTGAAAACAAGTCCAATACCGTAGGTTTAATTTGTGTTAACTTTTTCTTCATTTATTATCTTTTTTACTTTCGAGAATTGAGTTTAAAAAATTTGGTAAAGTGTGCTGTTCTTTCATTATGGTGCATTCCCAAATCACAAACACACGCCACCCCTGCTCAATTAAAATTCCTTTTTGAATATTAAACCTTATGATATTATTTCTAATTTTGTTTAACCAAAATTGAGTGTTTGATTTTGGGATCGAAGCCTTTTTGCAATTTTGATGTCCATGCCAGAAACAACCATGAACAAAAATAACAGTTTTGTATTTAGGTAGTACAATATCTGGTTTACCAGGTAAATCATCTCTATGAAGTCGGAATCTATATCCCATTTTAAACAATGTAGTCCTAATGCATAATTCGGGCTTTGTATTTATAGAGCGAATCTGACTCATATTCCAACTCCTGTGAGCTGTTTTAATCTTATCAGTCATATACTAAAAAACCTTAAATTTCAAAATACTTTGCTAATACCGATAAAAATCCATATAAGTGTTGTAAAATAAATATACATTCTATTCCATTTCACTTACAGTCCTTGCGAAAAAAATATAAATTCGCATTCTTACAAATACTCAAAACAGTTCACATGTGCCTTTTAACATTTTAATGAACTTAAAAAAGTGAGATTTAAAGAAGAATTAGTAAAATCAAGACTATTCTTAAATTTTGGTTGTAAAATAGTCATTTAACCTCAAAAGGGAAAGATACTGCAAAGTATTTTTTATTCTGACTATCACTCCAACATCCTGATAATCAAAATAATTACCAAAGCAACCATGCCGCTCAGATATATCAGCCGGATGTATTTTCTCCGGTTGGTAAGTCTTGCATCTAACAGTTTTATCGTGGAGTAGATAATTACGATATCAGTCGGTAATACCGGGAACAAATAGACGAAGCTCAGCCATCCGGATATAAACGGGATAAAACTTATACACACGACAACAAGGAATATCACGGCGCTCACTTGTAATGCCTTTTCCCTGCCGAGGCGCACTGCCAGCGAGCGGGAGCCTGCGGCTCTGTCCCCTTCCACATCCATTGCATCTGCTGCAATTTCTTCACCCAAGTCAACAAACATAACCCATACTGCAAAAAACCATACCAGGATTTCAAATGGTTTGCCAACTGCAATCCCGCCAAAGATAAATGTCATCCCAACCGAAAAACACACCATCATGTTACCAATAAGCCCTGCTTTCTTAAACTTCCAGTTATACAAAAAGCCCACAAGCCATACTATGATGAGGACAAATAAGGCTGCCGGGCTGATTATGAGCCCCGCGATAAATCCAAGTAATGCCACGGTAATTGAAAGTGCAATCACCTCAGTTTTGGTAACCTTTCCTGATGGCAGTGGTCTTTCAGGTGAATTAATCCGGTCAATTTCAATATCGAAGTAGTCGTTTAAAATTAGAGAGGTGGCCGAAATGCAGAAGACACTCAGAAATCCCAAAAGCATTTCCTGCATTCCCGGCAGTTTGCCAAGGGCTAATAACTCACCTAACAACACGCATATTCCGGCGGTAAAAGGCAGTTCAAATCTGAACAAACGAAACAATCCGCGAATCTTAGAGTTAGGCAGCATTATCTTTCAACAGTTAATAACACGATGGATAATTTTGAATATCTCTGTTTAGTATCATGCATTCGGTCAATTGACTCATTAAAACACTACCTCTGCCAAAACCGGGTAATGGTCAGAAGGCAGAAAACCATCAAAGGAATCGGAAAGAACAGCATGAGAAAGCACCGAGACACCCTCCTTTACAAAGATAAAGTCAATCGGAGCCATTGGCCTTGCCAGCATGTCAAATCCCGTAAAGGTACCGCTTGGCCCGTACGGCTTTCTTTTTGAAATGGTCCTTGCATCTTGCATTCTTAATGGGATTGCCTCATTGCCGGTGTATATAATGTGCTGATATGGTGCTGATTGCGGGGTTGTATTAAAATCACCTGTTAGAATTACAGGGAAGTCCTTGCAAATTGCAGACATCTTCTGTTTAATCAGCTTCGCACTTTCCAACCGGGCAACTACTCCCTCATTGTCAAGGTGCGTATTAAACATATAGAATGTTTTTTTTGTAAGCTTGTCAAAAAACTTTCCATAAGTTGTTACCCGCTTAAAAGCTGCATCCCAGCCCTTTCCCGGTTTATCAGGATTTTCAGAGCACCAGAATGTCGAGGTACCGGAAGTATCAAAACGGTTTTTACGGAATAAAATTGCCATAAACTCTCCTGATTCCTTTCCATCATCACGGCCAACACCAAAATAACCGTAATCCGGTAAAGACTGCATGATATAATCAAGCTGATGTTTCTGTGCTTCCTGTAAGCCGACCAAATCAGCTTTATGATACGTGATTACACTGACAAGATTAGCCCGCCGTTTCGCCCAAATGTTCTCACCGTCACCGGGGCTGTCCAGCCTGATATTGAAGGTCATTACCCTAACTGTTTGGCTGTATGTGCCGGTACAGAAAGTAATTACAAAGAAAAGAATGAGGGAAATTATTTGCATGTATCGTTTCATAAACTGACGGCTCCATTTCAATTATATTGAAAGTATTAAATGTACAAATTCCGGGGGAGATGAAAAAATTGGCGTTATAGTCCGGGTGTATGTATCCTTCAATAACTCAATTTCTAAAAACGTAACTCACCTTACGCAGTCAGGCTTTATCCAAAATTGCGTAAGTTGCGGTGATAAATCCGTACCCACCGAACCCACTGGGCTAAAACGATATAATAATAGTATTATTAAGCCGCTATTCGGTTAAAGTCTTCCCGTTAATAATTTGTTGAAAAAAACCTTCAGGAATCTCAGCGATAAAGCAGTTACCGGCAAGGATATCTTTGTTTTTAATCAGGTCGGATAAAGAAATGCGGCCAATCAGTTGCACCTGTTTATTGACTGATTTAACAATTGTTTTACTATGCCAATGTAATTTGTTCATCACGGTTTCAGAAGCCCTTAAATACACATCTACGTTAAAATCGTTCGTAAATGTATTACCCTGTTCAATTTTCGGATACACGTAACTGCTGCCGCGGCTGATGCTTTGTATATCTGAATAAACCGTTGCCGCTGTTGGTAAGCATCCGGCACCTTTACCGGAATATTGTTGAGTGCCGTAGTCTTCACTCTCAATAACTATTGAATTGTCCTCGTTGAGAATATTTGATAACCGGTCACTACCGGGTAAAATAGATGGCATTACATATCCCGAGACCACACCTGAGTTGAGAAACAGCGAGGCCAATGGCTTTATTGTTAAACCGTGCGTTTTGGCGAATTCGGTATCAGCTTTTTCAATACTGCCAATTCCGCTATTAAATGTCTGTTCACATGTTAATACAACACCAAATGCGTGTGATGCCAAGATAATCAACTTGAATTTTGCATCGTGTCCATCAACATCAAGAACCGGGTTACTTTCGGCAAAACCAGCTTCACGGGCTAGTGACAAGGCTTCCGCGTAGGCCATATTATTGTTTTGTATTTGCGTCAATATATAATTTGATGTTCCATTGCAAATCATTCTGACATTTTTAATATCAACCTTGCGGTAAAAATCTTCAAGTATTCTTATTACCGGAATACTGCCGCAGACAGACGCTTCATACAGCAATTTGCCCCAGTAAAAACGCTGAATTTCAATAAGTTCATGCAGATTTTCAGCAATCATTTTTTTGTTTGCCGTAACAAACAACTTGCCTTTTTTTAATGCTTTTCTTGCAATATCCAGCCCGCTCCCGGCATCATTAGTCAGTTCTACAATAATATCTATTAAACCGTTTGCCGCGAATATGTTATCATAATTGTCCGAGAATTCGAACTGAGCATCAGCAATTGCTTTTAAGCGATTAACATCACAGGCGGTTAGAATGTTAAACTGTTTTTGTCCATCCCTGTTCATGAGATGATATAATCCTGTGCCCACTGTCCCCAATCCTATTAAGCCTATGTTTTTCATGATTCTTTTTTGTTTTTGGTTTTCCGATGAGTTTTTTAATCAGTTTTGTCAGTTTCGCAAACTCTAACAGGAAGCCGTCATGCCCAAATGTTGAATCGATAAGACAACATCGCGAGTTCCTGATATGTTTTTTAAGAAATTTTTGCTCAACAACCGGGAATAATACATCGCTGCTTATCCCGATGATGAGCGTTTTTGCAGTTATACGCGAAAGTGCCGCTTCAATAGAGCCCCTCCCCCGCCCGACATTGTGTGAATCCATTGCCTTGCTCAGAGTAAAGTAACTGTGCCTGTTAAACCGTTTCATCAACTTCTGCCCTTGATACTGCTGATACGAGGAAGCTTTGAATCCGTCAATATTATCCAAACCATCGGTTTGTGTGGCATTGTATGAATCGTAACTTCTGTACGACAGCATAGCAATCGCCCGGGCAGCGGCTAACCCGTTAACTTCGTCACGCAAAGCCATTCTCTGTGCTTCGTTAAACGCTATTCCCCATGCCGAATGCCTTGCATTCGTGGCTATTACTACGGTATTTTCAATCATCAAGGGATTACTGATATTCCATTCTAAGGCAATCATACCGCCAAGTGAGCCGCCGATAGCAAGATGTATCCTGTCTATATGCAAATGCTCACGCAATAACTCATGAGCTTTTACCATGTCACGAATAGTTATCAATGGGAAATCGGCTCCATACGGGATACCGGTTTCAGCATTTATACTTACCGGCCCAGTAGTTCCATAACACGAGCCAAGGTTATTTGCACAGATGATAAAATATTTTTCCGGGTCGAGCAGTTTGCTTTCGCCAAACAATCCCTCCCACCATTCCGAGGGATTACTGTTCGCTGTAAGAGCATGGAGTACCCAGATTACGTTCGAGCACTCCTCATTGACAGTACCAAAAGTTGTATAGTCAATACGCAGGTTTTGCAGCACGGCACCCGATTCGAGCAGAAATGGTTCAGAATGATTATAGATTTTATTATTCATAATAATCGCGCTTTATGCTAATGATGTACTGAAAGCTGTTTCCAGATCGGCTTTAATGTCCTCTACATGTTCATACCCGACAGAAAGCCTGATTAATGCCGGCTCAACTCCCGCGGAAATCTGTTCGGCATCGGTTAATTGTTCGTGTGTTGTGGACGCAGGATGGATAGCAAGTGTTTTTCCATCGCCAACATTAGCAAGGTGGCTTATTAACTGCAAACCATTGATGATTTTTTTTGCCTGTTCTTTACCACCCTTAACCACAAAATTTAATATG
>JACPGF010000028.1 GCA_016182615.1 Ignavibacteriales bacterium | reverse complement strand
GCAAAAAAGCATCAGAATGTCAACACGGCATTAAATCAAAAAACAGTGGAAACTGTTTGGACGGCAGGTGCCTTCTGGGATAAGGATGGTTCCCTGTTGTCAAGTCTGTTTTTTAGCGGATTGTCGGACTATTTTGTTAACCTCAATATATATCCCGGCGTTATTGAAACAGGTACAGTTTCAACCGGATTATGGATAGCCGCGAACCGGAAAGGGAAGTGTGCATTTGGTATTAACATACTGGGATTACCGGGGTTAGGCCTTAGTAATTTGCCGGTTGATTAATACTATTCTTCAAGTAATTCAGTTCGATTAATAAAATGCTGCAAAGATTCCGGGTTTGCAATCGCATCCATATTATCTATTGTTAACCCATTCATCAGTCTGCTAACAGCAATTTCTACCTTTTTACCGCTTACAGTGCGAGGAATATCTGGCACACTCAGAATTTTTGCCGGTACGTGGCGTGGCGTGGCACATCTTCGTATTTGCCCGGAAATTTCCTTTTTTATAGCCTCTGTCAATTCATACTCCGCTTTCAGGTGCACAAACAATACTATTCTCACATCACCTGAATAATTCTGTCCAACAACTATGCTGTCTTGTATAAAATGAAGTTGTTCGATTGCCGAGTAGATTTCTGCTGTACCAATTCTGACTCCACCCGGATTAAGTGTCGAATCAGAGCGCCCATAAACAATAATTCCCGCGGTATCGGTAATTTCGATGAAATCGCCATGTTTCCAAATACCGGGATAGCAATAAAAATAAGTTTTTTTATAGAGTATGTTGCCGGGGTCATTCCAAAAGAAAATTGGCATACTCGGTGCGGGTTTTGTACAGACAAGTTCACCCCGGTCATGGCGCACAGGATAGCCCTGGGCATCAAAAGACTCAACTGCCATTCCCAGTCCTCTGCATTGAATTTCTCCCTCGTACACGGGCAGCAGGGGAGTTCCGAGCATGAAGCAGGAGATAATGTCAGTGCCTCCGGAGATTGAGGATAGGAGGACATTTTCTTTGATATTCCGGTAAACAAACTGATAGTTCTGCGGTAATAACGGGCTCCCGGTTGTAAGTATTGTTTTTAAACATGTTAGATTAACTTGTTCCCCAGGTTTATATCCGGCTTTTTCTGTTGATGATAAAAACTTGGGACTTGTGCCAAAAATGCTAATCTGTAACCTCTCAATCATTCGCCACAATGCTCCCACATCGGGGAAACCCGGGCTGCCATCGTATAGTACAATAGTTGCTCCGGTCATTAGTGAACTTATTAACCAGTTCCACATCATCCAGCCACACGTGGTAAAGAAAAAGATATTGTCATGCTCCGTCAGGTCTGTGTGGAGCACCAGTTCCTTGTAATGCTGTAAAAGCGTGCCGCCAGCCCCGTGAGTTATACATTTGGGTTTGCCTGTTGTTCCGGAAGAGTACATGATGTAAAGAGGGTGAGAAAACGGCAAAAGTGGAAAATCGGCTGCCGATTCTGAGACGGATGATTCCGGTAACTCACTTAGCAGCAGGTGATCTTTACTGAAATAAAATAAATTATCAAAAGCATTATAAGTAATTGTTTCCTCGATACTTTGTATCGATTCTTTAATTTCCATAATCGTACTAGTGCAGTCGAATTTTTTACCACCGTACTGATAGGATTCTACGGCGAATAGAACTTTCGGGCCGATTTGACTGAAGCGGTCAATTACACCGGACAAGCCGAAATCAGGGGAGCACGACGACCATATTGCTCCCAACGAAGTTGTGGCAAGCATTGCCGTTACCGACTGAATGCTGTTTGTCACAAAACCGGCAACCCGGTCACCCGGTTTAACACCTTTTTGTATAAGATAGTTACGGAGTTTACATACATTTGAGGTTAGCTCTTTGTATGTAATGCAGATAGTTGCCCCGTACTCATTGATATAGATGACTGCAGATTTATCATCGTTCCGGCTTAATAAATTGGCGGCGAAATTGAGCTGTACATTTTCGAACCAGCGGGTATCTGGCATTGATTTACCATTGTTTGCAGGTTGTGAGGAGCCACTGAATTGAATGCCGGAGTAACGTAAAAGTGCTTCCCAGAACATTTCCGGGTATTCAACCGACCAGTAATATAAATCGTAATAACTGTTTAATTCTAAACGTAATGCAGTGTTTACTGCAAGCCGAAACTTGTTCATATTTGTTTCTTTTGCACGTTTTGCATCCGGCCGCCAAAGTGGGGTTTTCATACGCCTATTTAGATTTTTCTGATGATAAAAGAATGCACCAGGCATCAAGCACGGAATTATTCCGTAAGGCGCATCGAGCTGCTTCTGCAAATAATTTACCTGCGCCGGAAGGCAAACTAGTATTTAAAAGTACCGCCGCTGCCTCTTCGTGCTCCTTAGATTGAATAGCCTTCTCAAACTGATTGAGGTCAGGAGCATGGGTGAACTTAAATTTATTTAAAATTCTTTCATTGAAATTACTTACATGCTCCGTACTTGGGATGTATTCAATGTTTGCGAGTTTACCTAAATCATTGCCTGAAAGGCAATTCAGGAGAGGTTTTTCTAATTCAAATACCGCTGCTCCCCATGCCCTACAATAATAGTCGGCTGACATTCTGGAAACAAGATCAATTTTTTGAGGGTCAATTGTATTATTGGTAAATATGCGTTCATCTGCATGGATTAGCAGCACTTCACAAAGTGCTAAATTTCCCGCTCCTCCTTCCGTCCCAAGATTAATCATTTGGACGAGTCTGCATTCCATCTGGAATGGTGATTCCTTAACCCGGGGTGGTTTAACGATTATAGAATCAAGGGGTGTAAAACCGGATTTTACAAATTCGTTTACATCCGGATCATATTCGGTCGAAGCAAGACTAACCTGTTCGACCATGTCAAAAGTAACTGCCTGTATAACGCATTCACCGGTTTCTATTATATTATTATAGGTGTCTTTTAGTGTTCCATCCCTTCCGCGCCTTGCTGCAGAAAAACCCACTACAGGAGGGTTGGAACTGAACACATTAAAAAAGGAAAAAGGGGAGAGGTTTACATTACCGCTAGCAGTAATGGTACTGACTAAAGCGATTGGCCTTGGGGCTATCCCGCCTTGCAACAGTCTTTGCACCTCAGCCGGTTTTATTTGTTTTGGGTCGAATTGTAACATACACACTTAGTTATTTTAATAATATTGGAAGTTACTAAAAATCAGCGAAAGGGCATCAATGGGGTACATGATAATATGTTTATTATGCAAAAGTTATGCTTTACGAATGCCGTTCACGGTGCAGTTATATGAGCGAACCGGAATATTATACCCGTTATGGCTAACCGGTATTTAATCGAAAGAATCTGCAAAACCGGTTTCCTCATCATCATTGTTGAGGGGAAGTTCCTGCAAAACTGCCTGAATGGTTGCGGTTTTATAGCCCTTTCCCATAAGGTAGCGGAAGAGTGATTCCTTAATTTGTGCAGTATTTGATTTTGTTCTCTGTAAGGAAGGCAGCTTTTTACGGGCCAAGGCTAAGACTGAAGTGAAATACTCTTCTTCACCTTCGTAGGAAGAAAGAACTTCATCAATTATTTCTTTCCTGATTCCACGTTTTATAAGATTGGATTTGACCTTTTGCACACCGTCTTTTTTGAAATGCAGCGCCTCGGCAGCGTATGATTCGGCATATTTGAGGTCATCAATGATATTTTGCTCGATAAACAATTGAATTATTTGCGGAATGAGATCTTTCGAAAATCCCTTTTTCCGGAGTTTCTGTGAGAGTTCAAATGAACTATGCTGCCGCATCGCGAGAAACCTGAGAGCTGAGTCTTTTATTTTTGAGAGCTCAGATGCTATCTGCAGTTCGGATAAGACAGTTTCATCGAGAGAATCACCTTTTCGGAAACCTTTTTCATAAACAGTGGTTTTGGGTATCTGCAACACACTGCCATCTGATAGATACACTGAGGCAGAAGTTTCGCCACTGCCGACAATCCTCTCGATTGAAACCATGGTTTTATTGATAAGCCGTTATTGTGAGTAATCAGGGCTTATTGTTTAACTTTCTTTTCTTTTGCCGGTAACGAGGAAGCGGGTTTTAATTCCTCGCCGCTATTCTCATCAGCAGCCACCATTCCAAGTTTAATTTTTACTCCTTTCAGCACATCGGCATAAAACTCAGGGCTTTCAACCATTTTAGCCCTGAAAGCTTCACGGCCTTGGAAACGGTCTTCTTTATAACTAAACCAGGCGCCGCTTTTTTTAATGATATTAAAATTAACTGCTAAATCTAAAGTATCGCCAGTTTTGCTTATACCTTCGTTATAAAGGATGTCAAACTCAACTTCTTTAAATGGCGGTGCAACTTTGCTTTTTACAATTTTTACTTTTGTACGGTTGCCAATGGTGTCGTTACCTTCTTTAATCTGTGCAATCCTTCTGATATCCATCCGGACTGATGCATAGAATTTAAGGGCATTTCCACCGGTAGTTGTTTCAGGGTTCCCGAACATAACCCCGATTTTACTGCGGAGTTGATTCGTGAAAATAACCGAAGTTTTCGAGCGTGAAATAGCTCCGGTAAGTTTTCTTAAAGCCTGTGACATGAGGCGCGCCTGCACTGCCATGTGCGAATCGCCCATTTCACCTTCAATTTCTGCACGGGGGACAAGTGCCGCAACCGAGTCAATAACAATTACATCAAGTGCATTGCTTCTCACAAGTGTATCCACTATTTCAAGAGCCTGCTCGCCAAAATCGGGCTGTGAAAGCAGTAAGTTAGTAGTATCTACGCCAAGCCGTTTTGCATAATTCACATCCAAGGCATGTTCAGCATCAATAAAAGCAGCCAGACCGCCGGTCTTTTGTGCCTCGCTGATAATGTGCAAACACAGAGTTGTTTTACCGCTTGATTCAGGTCCGAATATTTCAATAATTCTGCCGCGGGGAATACCGCCGATACCGAGTGCCCAGTCTAAAGAAAGAGCACCGGTAGGGATTGATTCAACAGGGTTAATTACCCCGTCACCAAGCCTCATAATAGAGCCTTTTCCATAACTTTTTTCGATGGATAAAATGGTATCTTCGAGTATTTTTATTTTCGCGTCCCGTTCACTCATATTGGTTCTCCTTATAAATTCTTTTAATAATCAGTTGCAAAATAACTTTTTTTTCCAAATTCAAATAGCATTTTGGAAATAAAATAAGGAAAAATATCCCGTATATGCACCCCAACAAAAGTGTCAAGGAGGGTGCTATTGTAATTTAGCTGTAGTCTTTTTTACATATTTGGAACCTGAAGGCAGCAAAACCGATTGATAAAGACAGATTTCGTTGATAACAAAAGGTAAATCAAAGCGGGGAGCGCTTGCTATTTTTCCGATTATTTCAAAATTGTAATAGTCTTTAACCCGTAATAATGTGATGTGCGGGTGGAATTTCTTTGTTTCAACGGGGAAGCCAAGCTGTCCCATACTTATCTCGGTATTTTGCTGTAAGCTTTGCAGAAGGGGTGAATTTGCTAACTCCGCGAACAGAATTAGTGGTTTACCTCCCCTTGTAAATGTCCCGAATCGAGTTAGTACGGTATCTATTACTGACATGCCTTTCAGTCCCTGAACATACTTTTCTATTTCTCCGGTTTGCTCAATAGTACAGTCACCCA
>JACPGF010000099.1:36455-42106 GCA_016182615.1 Ignavibacteriales bacterium | reverse complement strand
TTTGAACAACTCAATTCTCTTCACATCATTCGGGTTAATGAGAAAAGGACTGACATCTTTCACTAACAAACCGATTTCCGTTTCATTAAGTTTTGCAAGCAGTTTTGCTTTCAATTCCACAATATTACTAATGCCTGCTTTCATCTCAAGGTATTTGAAGTCAGGCTTAGCAATGCTAAAAAGGAACATCGTATCATAATAATCTCTCCCCTTCTGTGTCTTCCTGTTCAAAATAGCCCAAAGCTTCTGAGAAAGCAGAATGTCTCCCGGTGTATAAAATATTCTGGTAACAATATCAAATTTATTAAGGATAAATGGCTCAGCCCGGTAATCGTATTTTTGGGATTCCGTATCCAATTGAATCAGAATCTTCTCTTCATAAAAGCCTGAAAGTTTGTTATCGAAAAGCAAACCGGGAATTCGGATATAACACCGGAAAGCACCCTTGTGAACTGTCTTTATTTCTACAGAATACCCTTCTGCTTTCAATTCCTTTGAGACCCCATCTGCTATCGCATCAAATTCATCACCAGTCAACCCAAAATTGTCAAAGTCAAGGTCCTCCGAGAACCGGCTGGTACCAAAAATAATTCGCAAACAAGTCCCTCCCATAAATGAGAGTTGGGAAGAGTATTCCGTGTTGAATATTATCTGCAAAATTTTATACTGCAAATATTCACGCAGTAGATTCCTTTTGAATGCCCGTTGGTTATCCGGGTAGAATTTTTCGATTTCCGTTAAGCTAAGCATTGTCCACCATCTCTTTCAATAATGCAATTCTTTTACACAGTGTTTTATTCTCATATATTGTAAGGTAACCACTTATCTTATCCCAATCGAGCTTCTCTTTCATTTGTAAAGCATTAAATCTCATCCCTTCAATTTGTTCAATACTGTTCAAATGCGGATTCAAATAAAAATAGTCAATGACGGCTTTTTCAGGCTCGGCCATTTTTACCGTGACATTTCTCCAATTAATAAGTGAGTATGCGAAGTTGTACTTCCGGTGTAAGGTTCTGAATGAAAACACAAGATTATCATTCCGGAATGTTGCGGTTTTTTTAGAAGTTACAGAGGTAATCCCGTAAACAGCATCAGGAATAAAGCTATGGAAAGCAAATGCTGATTCGAGTGAAATATATGAGGGTTCATAGAGCCTGTTTGCAATGTAATACAGATACATTTCATCTAAATCTTCATCGGCAAACATATATATGCTGTTTGCGATTCGCTTGATATAGCCCTTTTTTTGCCATTCAATAATTCTATGATAATACACCTTGCCACTAAGCTTCCCAGTCTCTTTAAGACTAAATGCAGGAAAGGTTTTCATCTCACGGGTGAATGTTATAAAGTCCATTGTATTTCTTATATATACTGTAAATAATATAATTAAGAAATACAATAAAACAAAATTCCATTAACATTTTGAGCCCTCCACTTTTCCCTTTCAAAAAATGCAGAAAGCTACTTCCGCTTTTCCAAGCCGTATTGTTTCATTTTAGCGTAGAGCTGCCGGCGGTTAATACGCAGTATGGCGGCGGTTTGTGTACGACTCCAGTTGTTTTCTTCTAGGGTGCGGAGCATAATAGTCCGCTCGATATTGTCGAGGATTTCGTTAAGCGACTCACCTTTTTTGAGTTTTTCATCAACAGCAATAATCTCATCGCTGCCATGCAGTTTGCTGGGGAACAGGTCGGGAGTAATAATATTCTCCCTTGCCATAACAACTGCGCTGTGTATGATGTTTTCCAATTCCCGCACATTACCCGGCCAGTGATAATTGGTTAATGCAAACATGGCATCGGAGGAAACGATTATCTGTCCCGTCGGATTATACTTTTTGAGGAAATGGTTTACCAGCAAGGGTATGTCTTCGGGGTGCTCACGTAGTGGGGGAATAGTAATCCGCACAACATTTAACCGGTAAAAAAGGTCTTCCCTGAAACGCCCTTCTTTCACTTCAGCCTCTATGTTTTTGTTGGATGCGGCAATCACCCGAACGTCAACCTGAATGGTTTGTTTACCACCAACCCTTTCGAATGAATGATTCTGCAAAACCCTCAGCAGCCGCACCTGCAATGCCTGCGACATATTATTTATTTCATCAAGAAAAATAGTGCCGTCATCGGCAAGTTCAAACCTGCCCTGCCGCGAGTTGACAGCTCCCGTGAATGCACCTTTTTCATGCCCGAACATTTCACTCTCTAACAAAGTTTCTGGCAGACCCCCGCAGTTTACTTTAATAAACGGCCTTTTATTGCGGAGTGAGTGGCGTTGAATGGCATCAGCCACCAGTTCTTTTCCGGTTCCACTTTCACCTTCTATCAGCACTGTCGCCTCGGTTGAGGCAACTTTACCGATGAGTTTAAATATCTGCTGCATCTTTACGCTCCGGCCGATTATCATCGGCTCATCTGCTGCCACTTCCTGATTGATGATTTTTGATTTTAACTGCTTCACTTCATCACACAAATCGCCATAGTTCAGGGCCCGGTAAACAGCCATTTTAAATTCTTCGATATCAAACGGCTTTTCCATGTAATCAAACGCGCCGCTTTTCATCGCCTCAATTGCCCGTTCACTGGTACCGTAAGCCGTAAAGATAATAACCGGTATGTCGGGATTAATTTTTTTTATTTCTATCAGGCTGCTAATCCCATCCATCTTGGGCAGGTTAATATCAAGTAATATCAACGCGGGATTATTCGATTTAACCAGTTCTATCGCGCTTAACCCGTCGCCGGCTTCAAATGTGATATACCCGTCGGCAGAAAGCAGGTCAACAATATTCCTGCGCATTGCAGGTTCATCATCAACTACCAGAATAACTTTACTTTTACTCATATTAAACTTTATTCACCGGTAAAATAATTTTTACAATTGTTCCCCTCGGGGAATTATTGAGGAATTCTATTTTTCCATTGTGCGAAATAATTATTTCTTTGCAGATGGAAAGCCCAAGGCCAACGCCTTGTGCTTTTGTCGTAAAGAACGGTTCAAAAACTTTCATCCGCATATTCTCATTAACACCGCAGCCTTCATCTTTTATTTCTATAACCACATCATTTTTTTCCGACTTAAAGTATGCCTCAACACAAACCGTTCCGCCGGTTGGCATTGCCTCGATAGCATTATTCAGCATATTTATAAATACTTGCTCGATGGCACCGGCATCACCACGGAGGAGCGGTATGTTGTCCGGAAAATTTGCCGCTAACGTGAACTCACGGTTTAACAATACCATCGAAGCCGCCCGGTGAAAAACATCCTTAAGGTTTAACGGCTGAAAATCCGGGGAAACTGACTTTGAAAAATCGAGCAGCCTTTTAACCAAACGCGTCAACCGGTCTATCTCATCCACCACCATTTGGAATGACTGCGTGTCAAGTAGTTTGTTCTCAAACTGTTCTTTCCGGATTTCCTGCTGCCATATCTGAATGCGTGTCTTGATTATCGCCAGCGGTGTTTTCACTTCGTGTACCACTCCGGAGATGAGGCTGCCGAGTGTAGCCATTTTATCCTTTTGAATAAGTTCACGCTCAAGTTTTTGCCGTTGGTCGTGTTCAACAGAAAGTGTTGAAACCATTTTATTGACATACCCCCCGATGGATCCAAAAATTCCCGGCAAATCTTTTACACGGTAATCAGGGTTGTCCTCAATTTTTTCAATATCAAGCCGCAATAATTTCAGGTTATACATAAACTGCATGAATAAAAAAACAACCAGAAAAAAACCAACTATGGAGATTATTGCCGTGGAACTGAAAAAATTCATAATTTTTACCGAGGGCAATTCTCTTTCAATATGCACCCTTGCCCAAATTCCACCAATTACCACTCCGTTTTTGATAATCGGCTTTGTCGCCAATGGAAATACCGCGGGGTCGAATTGGTGAAGCCTTGTCACAAGCGTTTTTTCTTCAATACATTTCTGCAATTGTTTCAGAATAATATCGTAGGAGCGCGGCGGCGGTCCGTAGAATGGTATCGGCGGTGGTGATGTGGGATAGTCGTATCCCAAAAACTTACTAATTTCAGGAAAATAGAAGCCCCCCTCCATTCCTGATTGTTTTTTCAGCACCGATGAGGTAATACGCTTCAGGTTGGAATCAACTTTATCCGCGAGTAATTCTGTTAAAGTGCTACGGTTAAAAACACCTGCAATATGCAGACTATCTATATACCCTTCCGAAGATACTTGTAAACTGTCAAGCACTTGAGTACAGATTTCTGTCTTTTCTGTAACTATCTCCTCGGTCCATGAATCGATGAGCCGCGAAATAACAAAAATGCTTACTGCCGCAGCGGTAAGTAAAAGACCGCCTAATAGCAGTTTTTTTTTATTCTTATAGAGCAATGTAGTTTTGTTCCTTAAATGCATAAAATAAGTGTTGCAAGCATGGTGCCAAAAATTCAGGTCATTTTAAGGGTAAAATATCTGTTTTGGGCAGAATATTCCCATTTTTTGTGTGCTATTTTCTCATAATCATTTAACCGGGGTAAAATACCGCTAAAATCGGCACTTTTTTTTGGTATTCAGATTGCTTGTCTATTTAGCATATTAACAAACATGAATGATGTTGTATTTCAAAAGATTCCCTTATCAGTGCTGTTCAAACTTGCAAACCGTAAAAACCTTAAACAGCAGTCAAGGTTGTTTTATTCTTATTTGTATATTCCTATTTTCAACAGGAATCCTCAATGCTCAGATAAATCAGTCCGGTAATATCGAAAATACTATAACGGATATTGTGAGCACACTCCCCGGAATGGGGACAAATAGTTTTGTTATTCCAACAACGGCACAAATGAGCAGTTTTGAATCGGTTTTTGCCGCGATAAAATCCGGCAATATTTCCTCTGTCCAAAACTTGGCAACTCCCTTTGGATATACCTTTATTCGTTTTGTGCACACGCCGACAAGTGATACATTTTACTTGCTGAAAGAAAACACACCGGTGCAGCGGGGCTGGGGTACCTATTTATTTAATACCCGCACTACCAACGATCTTGCCATTGAAGTACCTCATCCTTTGTGGGACAAATACACTTGGAGTTTGGGTATAAAAGCATTTATTGGTGCAAATGCAAAATGTTTTTTTATGGCAGGTACGCACCGTTATGCTAATTCCGATAGTTCTTCCGATATGGCTCATGTAACAAAATCAATTTTTTATACCGCGCATAAGTATTTCGCCAATGCAGCTGCTGTTCAGGTGCATGGTTTCGACGGCTCTTCCCCGATCTACTCAGGCTATCCCGATGCAGTCATCAGTAACGGTACCCTGTATCCTTCAACTATTTATTATACACTCAGGGATAAATATACTGCCGAAGGGTTTACTGCCGGAGTTTTCTCTTACGCGACATATAATCAGTTAAAGCAGTTGGGCGCAACAACAAACACCGAAGGAATTTGGTCTAATAACAATAACAAAAAATTTATTCACATCGAGCATGATCAGCCGCTCAGGTTTGACACAACAAATCTTAAAAAATCGGTAAATGCCATTATTAAAACATTTGGAACAACAGTGGGTATTAAACTGGAGAACATTGAACAAAAACAATTTACGGTACTTTCAGCATACCCGAACCCGTTTAACCCCACCACAAGCATCTCGGTATCTGTGAATACGCCCGGTGAA
>JACPGF010000099.1:0-36434 GCA_016182615.1 Ignavibacteriales bacterium | reverse complement strand
CCGGTGAATTTACTCTTACAATTAAAGATATTTTCGGTGGAACAGTTGAGCAACTCCATGACGGATACATCGTGCAGGGTACACATTTATTCAGATTTAATGCGGCTAATCTTGCATCAGGAGTGTATTATTGCTCGCTCAGTGGTAACCGAACAACAAAGACAACAAAATTACTATTATTGAAATAACAATACAGATCGTTATGAAACAGCAACGGATGCAATACATTTTTTTCACGGCAGCTATCTTGCTTGGATTTATTTTCTTCATGCAGGGTTGCGACCCGTTCGTAAATGACGGTATAACCGATCAGGCTGAAATTAGCACAAAGGGATATTTTTATATCACGGAACGGGCCTCGAACTCGGTTATAATGCTCGACTATAACATGCGTGAAATAAAGCGCTGGCCACTGAATAAAATTAACCCTGACACGAGTGTGCAGGCAATAACATTTGATGGAAGATATCTCTGGCTCTCTTTTGCAGGCAGTGTAGATAAAATCATGCAGGTTAATGCGGAAAGCGACACACTCGTAGTCCTGCGCTCCCATGATGCCCCGCCAACCCGGCAGGGAACGGTGCGTGGAATTGCCTTTGACGGCCAATATCTCTGGGCATTAAACAGCGGCTCAGTTACAAACGTCTTTGCACCGGCGTTATATAAATTAGATGCATCAACCGGGGCAGTTCTACAGACAATTGCACTCAACACACCCGAACCCCGCGGACTTTGTTACATGGATCCCAAACCGGATGTGTATGGCCGCGGAGCTGTAAAAGGTATTTATTATACAGATATTACTCGCGACAAAGTGTACCTTTACAGTCTTGAAAAATTCCAGTTGGACAGTGCATTCTCATCCCCGAAACCGCCTATGGGTGTTTACAATATCTATCCCACAGGCATTAGCACCGATGGCAAAAACTTTTTTCTTGTTAACAGCAGTGATGCGGCAGACCATTTGTACAGGCTCGATTATTCCGGCAAAGAGTTATCCAGATATGACTTCAATTATCAGTATCCGCAATCAGTTATATGGACAACATACGATGTACGTGACGGCGGACCCCCTATGATTGCCAATATTTCCCCGGCAAAAGGTGTTAAAGGTACCGCGTTTGCAGTTGATATCAGCGGCTCCGGATTTAAACCCGGCATTACCGTCGATTTTGGTACGAACATTAAAACCGATACCGTTAAGTATGTAAATCCCAATTTACTGCATTTGTATATTACCATCGATACTGCTGCTCTGGCCGAGATGAGGACAATATCGGCAACCAATCCCAATGGAACAAAAGCCAGTTTTACCAATGGGTTTGAAGTAACCGCGGCACCGGTTGAGGAATTTATTTACATGGGCGAATCGAACCTTTCGAGAATATATAAAATCCGGATAAAGGATAGCACTGTTGTACAGTATTGGAATACAAAATCCATCTCTGCTGGCAGTGTGCAGGGTGTCGGATTCGATGGCACATCATTTTGGCTTTCGGCATCTGGTTCGGATAAAAGCTTATATAAACTGAATTTGCCCGATACTGATACGAATGCAACTGCTTCGCATTCATTCCGTGCACCATATTGGGGCAGCACCACATTGCGCGGTATTTGCTTCAATAGCGGGTATCTGTGGCAGGTTGTTAGCGAACCAACTGCAACTTATGGTAAAATTTACAGGATTGATCCGGTAAGCGGGTCAATACTTGATTCAATCAACGCACCGGGTAACGAACCGCGAGGCATTGTGTGGGCTAACGGAAAACTGTACTGCAATGATACCAGTCTCGATTCACTTTATGAATACAGTATCACCTCACAGGCATGGAAATCGGTCTGCTCAACACCGATAGTTACCGGAGGCAGTAAATTTTCAACCGGACTGACCCATGACGGTGCTAATTTCTGGATAGCAACTTCGAGTGGCAGCAACGACCACTTGTTTAAGATTACGGCAAGCGGGCAAATACTGAATATTCTGGATACCCGCAGAGCAGGCGCAGCATCGGATCCCGGTATCACCGGAATTATTTACGTAGCAAGGTAAAGGAAATTAAATATGAAAACTTTTATGAATACAGCACGTTTTAATTTATTTGTATTAATAACATTACTTTGCACGGCAGAAACATTTGCACAATTAAAAGTTGATGGCGATTTCCGCCTCCGTTGGTACAGTGATGTGTTTACTGACGCGATGGATAACCGCGGAAAAGAAAACTACATGCGATTATTTGGCAGGTTGCATACCACTGTCCGGGCATCCGATATTATTAATTTTAACGCTGAGCTGCTGACCGTTACGGATAATCCTAATTCACCCACCCGTAACATATCCGGCACGGGAAGCATGCACTACGCGATCAGCCAAATCTTTGCAGAATTAAACACACCGGAGTTTTTGCTGTTCGATGCCACCCGCCTCCGTGTCGGCAGGCAGCAGTTTCAAATCGGCAACGGGTTAACATTTGGTGAATCGCACTATTATCTTGACAAATTTGACGGCGCACGGTTGGATTTGGCCTATGATATATACAGTTTAACCGCTTTCGGCGCCATTACCGGACAGAATGTAAGCAGCAGCGGCCTCTACCCGGATCCGGGCAGCGATCAGATATATGTTATAAAAGCCGATGCGGAATATTTCAATCAGGATCTGATGGCTTATTATATTTTAGATAAACCGCGCGGTGATTTTAATGACAGCTACACCCTTGGCGGCGGACTGGCTTCAAACTATTTCAGCGGCAGGCTTGAATACTTTGGTGAATTTGCTTATCAAAAATTCCACACGGCTGAAGGCACTGCCGAAAAATCAGGCATCGGTTATATGGCTGGAGCGGCCTACAGGTTTAGCTGGGGGCCGTTCAAATCAATTAAAGTTGAATCGAAATTTGCAGCGTATCAGGGAGATGATAAAAGCACAACTGAGATTGAACAATTCAGCCCACGCTACCCTAGTTTCTTCTGGGGCGAAAGAACCGGTTATGTTAATGGCGAGGTTGGCGGCGATCAGCCGCATGCAAACAGAAATCTTGAAGGCTGTAAAATTTGGTATTCACGTCTTTATTTTATTCCGTACATGCTGCCAAAAGTCCGTGTGCAATTCCAATATACCAATGTTAACGAGTATATTAACAATGACGGCTACAACACGATGGACGATGAATGGGCAATAAAAGTTTATTACAATTTCACTTCAAGCACGCAAATGCAATTCAGGTATGGCCGGGTCGTTCCCAAAGACAAGGATTTTGATGTCAATAATGGCGGCTCAATCAGTTCAACCGAAGACAGAGTAGGGCTGAACCGTTACATGCTCGATTTTCAGATTTCTTTCTAACGGAACACTCTATGTCGAATGAATTGCTTGTCCTGATTGTATTGTTAGTAACTTTTGCCGCGGGAGTTTTTGTTCTTAAACTCCCCTCGGGTGTTGCCCTTGCCTTAAGCGCACTGCTTGGCGCAATTGCGGGCGGGGAAGGAATACCAATCAGGCATCTTGTCGAAGGCAGTATTGCATTTTTAGACCCCATTCTTATCGTATTTACTGCAATGGTTTTTATGAAAGTTGTTAATGCCACCGGCGCACTTGCATCTATTAATTTTGCAATTATTACCCGGATGCATAAATACCCGACACTGCTGATAATCCTCATGGTATTTTTTATCATGTTCCCCGGTATGCTTACGGGAATTTCCTCGACCTGTATTTTAACAACCGGCGCCTTGGTTGCCCCTGCACTGTTGGCAATGGGGATGCCCATTCCTGCGGTTGGCGCGTTGCTTGCAATGTCCGCAGTTTTTGGCATGATAGCCCCTCCGATAAATTTACCCGTTATGATAATCGGCGGCGGGGTTGATATGCCCTATATCGGTTTTGAAAAGCCATTGATTCTCGCGACATTTCCCGCGGCTATTATTACTGCCCTTTATTTCCGTATCCGTTATTTGCGTAAGTTTGATATAGCTCAGGTACTTGCAAAATTGCCGCCGACTGTTTTACCGAAATACGGGTATAAGATGTTTATCCCCATTCTGTTTGTTATTGGTATGATGATTGCCACGCGCGTATTAGCCAAATATATTCCTGATATCGGCATACCGCTTATTTTTCTCATTGGCGCATTACTCGGCTTTGGGACAGGCGAAAAATTTAAGCTTGATAAAATGATTAAAGAAGCATTGCACGATTCACTCCCGATACTTGCCATTCTTGTTGGTGTTGGTATGTTTGTGCAAATAATGACATTAACCGGTGTAAGGGGATTTATTGCAACCTCCCTGCTCGATTTACCCCAAGGTTTGCTCTACCCTGCCATAGCGATAATTATGCCTGCATTTGGTTCGGCTTTCACCGCATCATCAGTGTTTGGCGTTCCGCTCGTGTATGCATTCCTTGGCACAAACGAAATCGTGGTTACATCGGCTCTGACACTTATTGCAGGCGTTGGTGATTTGATGCCGCCCCCGTTGTTACTGCCAATTTTCGCGGGACAAATCGTTGGTGAAAAAAACAACTTCACCATATTAAAATATTGCGCCGTACCAATCATACTCACGTTAACCATCGGTGTTTTAATGATAATGTATGCACGTGAAATTGGTGCTTTTTTATAAACCGGAGATAACCAATGCTATTTTATTTGTATATCGGAATTGTTGTTGTACTGTTAATTTATACCATACGGCAGTTGTTTACAGAACAAAACTGGCGCGTTCAGCTCTCGTATGCCCTGTTGCTGTTTCCACTGCTCCTGAGAGCATTTTTAATTAAATAATTGAACTAAAGTTGAAGATGAAGAACAAGACACGCACATTGTTATTTTGCAGCTTACAGGTTGTTCTGCTGTCTCTGCTATTATGCGGAAATACAACTGCACAAATCCCTGATTTGCAAAAATTATTGCAGGGCAGGGATACAGTCCGTATTCTTGTTACCGATTCGGGTTTAGGCGGTTACTCTGTTGCAGCCGGAATCGATTCATGCCTTTCAGCAAATAAATATTTCAAACATGCCCAAATTATATTCTGCAATGCACTGCCAAACTCGAACTTTAGGTACAATGAACTGCCTGATGCACAATCAAAAGCGGATGTGTTTTCCGTTGTACTCTCCAAGATGCAAAAATCATTTAACCCGGATGTCATACTGATTGCCTGCAACACGCTCTCCGTTGTATATCCTATAACCGCGTTTGCACGGACAAACACAGTTCCCGTTATCGGTGTTGTTGAATTAGGAGTAGCAGCCATCACCGACAGCCTGAGGAGCCATCCCGGTTCTTCCACCATAATACTCGGTACCGAAACCACGGTTCAATCCGGTGCTCATAGAGAATTACTCCTGAAGAAAAATATTGATGATAACCGTATTATTACTCAGGCATGCCCTAATTTGGAAAGTGAAATACAAGTATCGCCGGGCAGCGATATGGTAAGTGGCCTTATCGAGTTTTATCTTGAGGATATATCAAAACCCGTCAACGCTGAAAAAAAAGTTTTTGCTGCCCTATGCTGCACGCATTACGGCTTTTCGAAAGCGCTCTTCCAAAATAAATTAAACGGCTTATTTAAAGCAGCAACCATAATTAATCCGAATGATGAAATGATAAAATTATTCAGTTTCCCCGATTTTCATCATGCCGGTTTTGGCAGCACATCAATTGCAGTATATTCTCAGGCCAAATTTTCAGAAGAAGAGAAGTCGGCAATCGGGGCTCTCATTGCTCCTGTGTCACAAAAAGCGTATAAAGCGCTTGAAGCGTACACGCAATTAGAAGGAATTTTCTAAAGAAATGCTTATGAAAGGTAGTTCCATGAAACAAATCAAACTTGTAGTTTCAGTATTATTGTTGTTATCGGCTGTGCAATTGCATGCCCAGATAAATTCAGCTCAGTCCGGCTCGTGGCAGTCAGCTTCCACATGGGTTGGCGGCGTTGTTCCCGATTCCGGAACAAATGTTAACATTGCCGCCGGGCATCTTGTCAGCATTGATGACAGTCTTGCAGCATCTAAAAGCATTACATTCTCAGATACATCTGCACAGTTAAAAATGGGAACGGCGGGCAGTGTTTTAAAAGTGTATGGCGATTTTACTTTGTTTTCTACTGCTCATAAAGCATTCAATTCATGGGTTACCGGAGCGAAAATTGTTTTCACCGGTTACGCTCTTAAACAAACCTTAAGCGGATGGAATACCAGCGCAAGTTCAACAAGTTTCCCTGATATGGTTGTGGATAAAGACACCGGCAAAGTATCTACCGGAAGGCAGAACATGCGTTTCAGTTTTGCCAACACGCTCGAAATACGTAGAGGCACCTTTGAGTTAGACAGCCTTGATGATATCGAAAGCAGAACAATCGGTGGCAGTGGTACCGAAGGAATAATTCTTGTGCAAAGCAAGGGTGTTTTTCAAATGGTTGGCGGCTCGTCTCATATCCGGAAAGGTACCTTTACCGATACGGTTTCATCCAGAATAGGCAGGATGGCTGTTTATGGTAAAGCAGTTTTAACCAGCACAAGCTCAAACAGAATGAATTTTTCCAGCATTGAAATAATGGATGGCGGGCTTGTTATTCTGAACACGGGCGGCACGGCTGGATATTTTAACCCGAATGTTATTACCGTACACAACGGCGGTGTCCTGCAAAGTTCAACCACAACTGTAGTCTATCACCCAAGCGCGTATATTGTTCTTGAACAAGGCGGTGAGTTTAACTCAGCAACCAGCACTACCCCGCTGCCTGCAAATGGTATGAACTATTCACAAGGTACTGTTCGGTTCTCGCGCTCATCAGACCAAACGCTGCCAGCTGCATTAACACAATTCAATAATGTTTATTTCAGCGGCGGCGGTGTTAAAACTCTATCCGCAGATATAACCGTCAACGGCACTTTATCATTGCGTGGAACCGCTGCACTTAATCTTGGCGGCAAAACACTTACCTATGGATCCGATGCGGTACTGCAATACGGTGCCCCCGGCCAGTCAACACCACAAACAAGTTCAGATGTTGAATTCCCTGAAATGAACGGCCCGAAAAATCTTAGTATATACAATAGCGGCGGTGTAACGCTTCATGCAAACAGAACAATACCGGGAGTTCTCACCTTATCCGCCGGTGCATTCGACAACAATGGCAGTACCGATGACAAAGTTTTAAATCTTGCGGATGGTGCCACGATTCGCAGAGCGAGCGGCACATTAACTGCTGCCCCGCAATTTAATGCAACGGTTCATGCCGCCTACATCAGCACCATATCACATGTTACTACCGGAATTGAACTTCCGGCCGCAGCCTCTGTGCTGCAAAATCTTAGTATATCAAGCACCAAAGGTGTTGACTTAGGTTCCGATGTAACTGTTAACGGTATCCTCAGTTTTGAAAGCGGTGCAAGCTCGTTAAATACATCCACGTTTACACTCAATCTGGGGCAGAGCGCATTAATAACCGGTGAGACCGGAACAGCTTCTGTAAGGGGTACAGTTAAAGCCCAACGGAATGTCGGCCTCAATGAAAATAATTTCGGCGGAATCGGATTTGAACTCGCCCCAGGTACTGATAACCTCACCTCAGTTTCAGTGACAAGAAAATCGGGCACATCAGCGGTTTCAACTATTTACGGCAAACCCAGTATTGCACGGAACTGGACAATACTCAGTGATGTACAGCCCCTGTCCGGCAGAAATGTTACTCTAAGCTGGCCCGCAGGTGATGATAACGGTCTTTCATTCAGCAATGTTGTTAAGGCCAAAGTAATGCGTTTGGAGAATGGCCAATGGCAGCAGATTGGTTCGCCTGTAGTAGTTAATACTGAAGACCCACGCAGAATAACAGCCCAAACAAACAATCTTTCGGTATTCACTGTCCTTGACACGCTTGTTGATGTGGGTGTAGAAGATAATTCCGGAATAATAGCGGACTTTGTTCTTCACCAGAATTATCCTAATCCGTTTAATCCGTCAACAACTATCCGGTTTACATCAGGGGCAAAACAATTCGTCAATCTCTCGGTTTATAATGTTCTCGGCAAACAAGTTGCAACAGTTGTTAATCAAACAGTAGCCGCCGGAGACCATACTGTCCATTTTGATGGCAGCCATTTACCGAGTGGTGTTTATGTTGCCGTCATTAAAACAGCAGACAGAGTGCAGCAATTAAAAATGATGCTCATTAAATAACTGTGGTGCATACAATTATTGTGTTTAATTTAGTATTGGAATGTAAGGTAAAACCCTCATGAAGAGACATGTTTTAGTTGCCATTTTTCTTTTGTTGTCCGTGGTAACCTTAACCGGCATTGCATCGGCTGATTTTCTCCGGATGTACACGGCAGACATTGTTCACCCTTCTGATGCTGCCACAAAAAAAAGCAGCCTGTCCGAGTACTGCCCCTCATTAAAAGGCACTTCGGCTGATACTCCGGTTTACTATTTTGACAGTAAACGGCCGGGCGCAACGGTACTTGTTTTAGGCGGCACACATCCTAACGAGGCAGCAGGCTTTATGGCTGCGCTGCTGTTAACAGAAAACATAACAGTTGATTCCGGTAAATTTATCATCATCCCCCAAGCCTGCGGCAGCGGTTTTACCTGCACCGACCCATTGGAAGGGTTACCGGATTTTTATACAATCAAAACAACAAATGGCACAAGAAAATTCCGTTTCGGTTCCAGAGTATCGAATCCTTTAGACCAATGGCCAGACCCTCTTGTTTATATGCATTACCCAAGCGGGCAAAGCCTTTCGGGATTTGAAACAAGAAACCTGAACCGCTCGTATCCCGGCAGGATTGACGGTAATTTCTCAGAGCAGGCCGGTTACGCTATACTCGAACTGATTAAAAAAGAACATGTTGATGTTGCTTTTGATTTACACGAAGCCGCACCGGAAATACCTATTATAAATGCAATTATTACCCATGAAAGGTGCAAGGATATTGGCGCTTCTGCTATCCTTGAACTTGAATTGAATTCTCTTACGTATGCCCTTGAAATTTCACCGAAAAATTTTCATGGATTAAGCCACAGAGAATGGGGCGACAGTTCATCCGTTCAGCCGTTTTTAATGGAAACCAGTAACCCGATACAGGGCAGGCTTCGTGGGAAAACCAATGCAGAATTAGTGACCGGCGGAGTCGATAAGTTTTATGCACAAGCGGTCAAATCTGCCAAGTTCAGAATTACTTATGATTCGGCCAACGGCTATCCATTAAAAGTCAGGGTGGCAAGGCATATCGCAGGGATACAGGCAATTCTTACTGCATATAATGAAACGTTTCCTGACAAAAAAATATATTTCTCAAATATTCCTTCCTATGATGATATAAACACAAAAGGAATTGGAAATTTTCTAAAATAAAACGAAAGAATACACTAGTGAAAAATCTCTCTTTATTTGTTTTCATGTTATTGTTCGTAACCACGTATGCAAAATCACCCGGATCAGGAGGACAGTATGAGCAGCCAATCCTAATTACTTCAGCCGGACAGAGCGCAGATGTTAGTTTAGCGGGTACGCTTATGAAAAAACTCAATTTGAATTTTAAAGTTGTCAATCTCGCAAAAGAATCGGACCTCAACGGTATCAAGACACTTATTATTGTCCCCGGTTTTAGCTCAAAGGGTTTGGGGGCTGCTGGTATCAGCCGTGAACAGGAACTTGAAAGAGTTAAGTTAATTCTTAAAGCCGCAAAAGACAAAGGAATTAAACTCGTAATGCTGCACCTTGGCGGCAAAGCACGCCGCGGTGCGCAGTCCGATGACTTGTGCCAACTGGCTGCCAATGCAAGCAGCATGATGATTGTGGTTAAACAAGGAGATGAAGATCAGTTTTTTACAAAACTTGCTGGCCAGAGAAAAGTGCCCATTAAAGTAATTGATAAAATGGCTGATGCACTGACTCCGTTAAAAGAAGCATTTTAATCGGCCATTTTATTTTGTTTTTTCACAAATTTGTAAAGTAAAAATTTCTGAAAGGTAATATTTGCAAAAAGTTTTTCTGGCTCTGCTTTGTTTCCCCGTATTTCTGTTTGCACAGGATACATACAACATGAACGGTGTGCTCAGTAACAGCGGTTATGTGGAATATTTCAAAGGAAATATTCCTGTAATAATCTCTGTGCCGCATGATGGCGGGAGTGCACCTTCGGCAATACCGGACAGGAAATGCGGTGGTGCGCAGACAAAATCTGATATTTATACGCTTGAAATGGGGCTGGAACTCAGAAAAACTTTTTTCAAAAAGACAGGAAATATGCCTTACCTGATAATCAACCATTTAAAAAGACGGAAGGTTGATGTAAACCGTGAAGTTGAGGAAGCTGCCTGCGGAAGTAAAATTGCCGAAATCGTTTGGGACGAATATCATTCGTTAATCGATTCGGCAAAGGAAGCTGTGTTCAGCCAATTTAATAAGGGCTTGTATATTGACCTGCATGCGCACGGGCATACTGAGCAGATTCTTGAATTGGGGTACCTGCTCGATGCGGAAGAGTTGCAATTAACCAATAACGATCTTGATGATGCTCTCTTTATTGAAAAAAGCAGTATCCGTAGTTTAGCAGCCTCCGGGCTTACAAAAGAAAAATTCACCTCAATCATAAGGGGCAGCCACAGCCTCGGTACACTCATTGAGAATGCCGGTTATCCTGCTATTCCCTCTTTGGCACATCCGTCACCCGAGGTTGAACAGCCATTCTTCAGGGGCGGGTACAGTTTAAACAGGCATGGCTCATTAAATGGCGGAACAATAGACGGTGTACAAATCGAAACAAATTTTAAAAATGTTAGGGATAACAGCGGAAATATTACTGCTTTTTCAAAAGCACTCACTGATGCCCTGATACAGTTTATGCGTTATCACTACGGTTTCCGGTTAAGTAAAACCCAAAGTGAATTCGGGCAATGACAATGGTATTTATTTTATTTACTCAATTTTGAAAGCATGACAATGATGATATACAGTAATAAAAAACGGATGGCAGCATTTTTTGCATTCTTCGTTTATATATCATTCTTTCTTATTACTCCGGTACTGAAAGCGCAGACAGCGGATCAAATCTCCGGGCAAAACGGGATGGCTGCAACTGCCCACCCTTTAGCAACTCAGGCTGCCCTCGAAATG
The DNA here is from genome assembly GCA_016182615.1 of Ignavibacteriales bacterium. GTDB lineage: Bacteria > Bacteroidota > Ignavibacteria > Ignavibacteriales > Ignavibacteriaceae > JACPGF01. The sequence goes on along the minus strand of JACPGF010000099.1, from coordinate 25,301 downwards.
ATGGAAAAAGGCGGCAACGCGGTTGATGCCGCTGTTGCAGCAGCTTTTGCAATCGGTGTTGTTGAGCCCGACGGTTCCGGCTTGGGCGGCGGCGGCGGAATGCTCATCAGTTTTGCCGGCGGTACCAAAAACATATTTATTAACTATTATCCAAGAACCTCCGAAGTAATTGAAAAACTTTCTTTCGATTTCGATAAGGACAAGAAAACAGCAAAATCCATTTTGGTACCCGGCACCGTTGCAGGTCTCTTAGCAGCGTTGGAGCAGTATGGAACCCTGCCGATAGGTACCGTTATACAACCGGCACTGCAATATGCAAAGCAGGGCTTTCCTGTTGACGAAACTCTCAGTAAAATTATTCTTGATAACTCAACCGTTTTGGGAATTTATCCGGGTACTTCAGAAATTTTTCTTCCCGAAGGTTTTCCATTAGGACAGGGCGACACATTAAAACAACCGCTGCTGGCAGCTGTGCTTGAACAAATTGCACTGCATGGAGCAAAAGGTTTTTACGAGGGTGCTGTTGCCGAAAGAATAGCTCATGAAGTTACTGCCAATGGGGGAATGCTGACGGTAAATGATTTGCGTAATTATCAGCCGGTTATTAGTGAACCTCTTCAGGGCCAATATAAAGGTTTTCACATATTAACATCTCCCCCGCCTCAGTCCGGTGCTTCTGTACTCGAAGCATTGAATATTCTTGAGCAGGGTAATCTGCCAAAATGGGGCCATTTCAGCAATTCTGAACGCAGCCTGCATTTTCTAGCCGAAACGTTCAAACGGGTGTCGGCAGATAGAAGCACACATATCGGTGATCCGAAATTTAACACGATTCCAACGACGGGGTTAATCTCAAAGGCATTTGCCAGGGAGCGGTATTCCGATATCGATATGGGAAGAGTCAACCCTCCTGATAACCGGTCTGTCAAAGCTGGAAATCCGCTGAAATATAACTCGGTATCAAAAATAAAGTATAACTACAATCAGGAAAAAGAAGAGTCCATCGAAAGCGATCAGCAGGATGATGAGGGGATGACTCCTTCTCAACAATGGAAGAACGATAAATTTGACAACTGGGGTAAAAAGAAACAAAAGAAATCACCTGCACCGGTAATAAGGAAAAACGTTGACTCTTCTGAGGTGATAAAAGATGACGACCCGATGGATGCATATTATGATACCGGATTAAGCCCAGAACTGGCAATGGCTGCCGAGGCTTCCGGCGAAGGCGGGCATACAACACATTTATCTGTTGTTGACAAAGATGGTAACATGGTTTCGTTAACGCAAACCATCGGCAACTTTTTCGGCTCTGGCCTTAGTGCCTCCGGTGTGCTGATGAATAACGGTTTAGTCAATTTTTCAGCGGTATCAGAAAAGAATAAAATTCAACCGGGAAAACAACCCCGTAGTTCTATTTCTCCAAGTATTATACTTGACAATGATGGAAAACCATTTATCGCACTTGGCAGTCCGGGCGCTGGCCGCATTATTCCTACGGTTGTACAGCTTATTGTTAACCTGATTGACTTCAAAATGAACATAACCGAGGCTAACGAAGCCCCGAGAATGTACAGCCAGAAATTTGATGAGAAATTGTATGTGGAAGGCAGGGTGCCGGTTGAGGTCCGCGCAGGACTTGAGAAGAAGGGCCATCAACTGCAAGTGTATGATGATTTTGACCTCTTCTTCGGAGGAGCGCAACTGGTGATGTACGATTGGCAAACAGGATTGTTTTACGGTTCCGCGGATAAACGGCGCGGCGGCTCAGCTGGCTCCTCAACTCATCGCAGCGAACAATAAATTGAGCAGAGGCCCTGCGCACCGAATTACCAAATTTGATGCGCAGGGTTTACCCTTATAAAACACACAGGCTTTAACAACATGAAAATACCCCGTCACCCCCTTCTCCCTTTTCTCATCCTGTTCCTAACAGTTATGCCTGTCAGTGTATTTCCGCAGACTTCTTTAACAGGTGATTTGTCTGCCTATGTCGATTCATATATTTCAGGTCTGCCGGGTATTGCTACCAACGCGTATCAGACACCAAGTGCAACGGTACTTGCCACTTGGGCACGGGCAATAACCGATGTGGTTAATGGCAGCTATTCCACAGGCTTACAAAAAAAACGTCATCCTCGAATCACTGGGGGATGTTTATTTACAACCCGTCAGCAACAAGAGCAAAACTATTCATTCAATCTCCTCATCCGAGATATGATTCAAATACAGGTACGCAAGGCTTCTATATATTCAAAAATGTTAATGCCAGGGCGTTTATGCTGTCGGGGACACACCGCTGCAACAACTCCGATTCTACCCAATGTGACGGGACAACAACAGCCTGCGACGGCGGTTTAAAATATAAGATTTCCGATCAGGCACACAATGTTAGTACAACGTTTCAAAGAGCAACTGAAACCATGTTGAATCTGTTTACAAATCTCATTATTGTGCAGCCGCATGGCTTCGGGCAGGATGAAGGGGATCCTGATTTGATAATGAGCAATGGCACACGGCTTACTCCCGATACCGATTATCTTTTTAAACTGAAAAATAGTTTACTTACCATTGACACATCACTCACTTTTAAAATAGCCCACATAGATCTCTCATGGACAAAACTCGTTGCAACAACAAACATTCAGGGAAGGTATATAAATGGCAGTAATGATCCCTGCTTTACAGCTGCTACGAACGCGAATGGCAGATTCCTGCATATTGAGCAAGCCTACACAGGTCTTAGAGACAATGCGACTAACCGTAAAAAACTCTCTGATGCGATTGCACTGACATTTCCCGAAAACAGTAATGTCGTTTCCGGTAACTGGAATTCTGTAGATACATGGATGAAGGGTACTGTGCCAAAAAGTACCGATGATGTTTTCATCACCGGTGGCACCACGGTTTCTGTAACCGGAGCAACAGATTCGTGTAAAAATATTTCTTTCGATTCAGACGATACACACTTGGCGATGCAATCCGGAGCTTTACTTAATGTCACGGGCGATTTCACTCTCGCTTCAGCAACACATGCTGTCTTCAGTTCATGGGCCGCGGGTGCCAAAATAAAATTTACCGGTTCATCTGCAGTGCAAACATTATCAGGATGGAGTACCTCGGCGTTTTCAACCTCATTTGCAGAACTTGTTATTGATAAATCTTCCGGAAAGGTAACGACCTCCGGCAATAGTATGCGTTTTAGTTTCGGTACATCTTTCACAATTAGTAATGGTACCTTTGAACTTAACACAACTGATGATATTGAAACAAGAAGCATCTCCGGCGCTGCATCTCCAGCCACGATAATGGTTGGAGCGGGTGGGATATTTAAACTTTTGGGTGATGATTCTTACATCAGGAATGGCTCAAATACCGATACAGTTACCTCAAGAACAGGCAAGATGATAATTTACGGAAAGGCATACCTTGCAACAACAAGTACAAACCGTTTGAATTTCGGAAATATCGATGTTGAATCCGGCGGAGAATTACAGTTCACAACCGGCTGGACAGGTGCTTCAGGCGCTTTTAATGCAGGCATGGTAACTATAAAAGATGGCGGTCTATTAACAGTGGGAACAACACAAACGTTGTGGCACGCAACCTCATGGCTCAATCTGCAGCCAAACGGTAAACTCACCATTACAAGCTCAACTGTTGGGCTTCCAAATCAGTGTTTTATATATGGCGATGTTGAGTATTCACGAAGCGGAACACAGACTCTTTCCAATAAAGTATCCACATATAATAATATACTTTTGGGCGGCAGCGGAACAAAGACTCTTGCTGCAAATACACTCGTCACCGGTAAACTAACTATGAGCGGCACTGCCAGCCTTGGATTAGGCAGCTTCTGCTTCTACTGAATTCCCGGCTGCAAACGGCCCAGAATCACTAATTATCGAAAATGCTCTTGGCGTTACTTTACATGCGTCAAGAACAATTTCCACCTTACTCCATTTATCAAACGGAATTTTTGCCAATAGTCCGGGTGTACTAACCCTCGGTGCAGGTGCAACAGTAAAACGGACGCAAAACAGCCAACTCTCTTCAACTCCTCTTTTTGCATCAACCGTCAATCTTGAATACCTGAATTCCTCTCCTTTAACAACGGGGAATGAACTGCCTGCAAATGCTTCAGCAATAAATAACGTAACCCTTTCAGGCAGCGCAGATGTAACGATGGATAAAAACATTACCGTGAACGGAATACTTAATCTGGGAACGGTAAAACTGCAAACATCTGCTTACACGGTTTCTTTCGGAACAGGCAGTTATTCACCTAGTGAAACAAATACAGCCTTCATTTCCGGCAGCGCAGTAATGCTCCCCCGGTCGGTTGGAGTTGACACACTGCTCTTTTTGGGCACACGCATTTCGGGCATTGGGGATGCCGGAACTCTGACTGTCTCACGAATTACAGGTGATTCTATAACTGGCCAGTCAAATCAAAGTATCGCCTGTTTCTGGACGGTAAATTCTTCCAAAGACAGCATCGCGGATAAATCCATTTCAATAAACTGGTTTTCCACCCATGATAACGGCAAACTGTTTTCCGCCGCGAACAAAGCTGTAGCCTGGTATAATGCCGGTACACCCGCAGTATGGCGGAACATTGGCGGATTTCAGGATGTTAGCGCTTCGGTAAACCGCTCGCTCCAATTTCCATTTACGGGGAGTGCCATATATACTGCGAGTGATTCGCTTCATCCCCTGCTCCCAACTCTGTATGCAGAAATATTGATTCAGGGTTTCTGGAATGGGACAACGACAATTACCGATACTTTGCAAGCGGAAATCCGCGCGGCAACATATCCATATGCCATCCTTGGGTCTGCCTCATCCGTCTGTGACACGCTCGGTAACGCAGCTTTTCATTTTGCCAATATTATTAATTCCCAGTCATATTACTTTTCCATCCGGCACAGAAACGCTGTCACCACTTGGTGCGCGGCTCCGGTGCAATTTACAAATGGCGTAAAAGGGTACGTATTTACGGATGCTGTTTCAAAGGCATTTGGCAGTAACCAAATAATAGTGTCCGGCAAAGCTTGTTTACTTGGCGGCGATGTTAATCAGGATGGATTTGTTGATTTTTCGGATTTAACACTTATTGATAACGATGCCTACGCATTTACGTCGGGATATGTTGTTACCGATTTGAATGGTGACAATTTTGTTGATTTTAGCGATTTGACCCTGTGCGATAATAATGCATATAATTTTGTTTCGGTCCTCATACCATCGGCTCCTGCAAATGTTATTCCACTGCCCGGGGGTTCTTCATCCGGAAGTGTAAAAACAGAAGAAGGGCGGTAATAGCAATTGCAATCACCACTCTCCACTTTATTATCCTTGTGGTACAGTATAGCGGATGATTTTCTGTTGACTGTTTTTCGGTAATACTATACTGTGCAGCAAGGTTTTTAAGATTAAGCAAATGAATAAACGGTATTCCCTTTTCTGATATTTTAGACAACAGGCCTTTCCCTATGTGGGAACACGTCACTTTCTCAGCATGCAATCCGTTCGGTATCAATTCCGCGTGCGAGCAATATCCAAGAGCAGATTGATTACCTCCGATGTTAATCAGCAATCCTAGATTTTTATGTATCAGTGAGTCATACTTAACGGTAAGGCTGTGTTCAGCGTTTTCCGGAATAAAGGCAGTCCTGCGGTTTCGTGATAAAGAGCTGTCCATCGCCACTTTTCCCTCGTAAGGCAGTCCACCTGCAGTGTCACCCTCGGCTCCGTATGTTATCATGGCTGAATGATACATGCACCCACCTGAATTCCTTAACCAAGCTTCCATATCTATCCACAATGCGCCCGGCTGATTGGCTCCATAGGATGACGAGCCAAGTGATGAAATCATATAGATTTTTTTATGCATGGTTTGCAGCGCTGCAAGGGTTTGCAATGTTAAAGCCGGGAATGAACCTGAGGCAATTATTCCAATAGTTTTTGCACTATCGACTCCGGCTTCATTTACCAGACGTACAATAAGTGCCGAGAAAAGCGTATTGTTTGAAAGTTCCTTCGACTCCAATGAACCCAATGTGGATGTCACCGGAGTGTATTCCTCGCCGATAATCGAATTGTTCCCATCTGCATTGTTCTTCTGAACAGAATACCCGTTCCCGGTTTCCAGCTTGAGCCTTGTTTTATTGTTTTGGATAATACTCTTCCATTTTTCCGACAGCCTTTCCGCCTGCCGCATTTCATTCACATGTTTTAAGGGAACCGTTTCTATAAAAAGCATATCCTTAAAGCCCAAGAATATGCACGCGGTAATTGCTGTTATATAAAGAATTTTGTTCGGCATTGTTTCGCCTAATGCAATAGCATGGTAACAAGTGTTATTAACACTGTCACTACTGCAATTGAGGCAAGCGTAGGCAGCGGTTTCTGTCGGCACATTTCATTGGCAATTAAACCGGGAATAATAAACCCGACAACTGAAATATCCTGATATGTTAGGTTCATCTGCCCTGTTACCTTTTCGTAGATGAGCTTAATGCAAAACCCCGCGATAATGGAAAGCATTAACCGGCGGCGTCCAAAAACAAGCAGAACACGGGAAAGCTGCTCAATAACTATCCACACAACAAGCGCAGCAATAATTGTACTGATAATACGCAGCGGAGAGTGCAGGTATAAAGCAAAATATGCGGGAGCAATTACTCCCCCTGCCGTATAACCGGTTATCTCATAATATAAAAAGCCGATGATAAGCCCCGCTAAAAATATTTCTACAATCATAATTCAGATTCTTTTTCTATTGATTCCATCAATGCAATAATTTCGAAACCTTTGCCTGCAATATTTCCCAACCCAATCATCAAATGATTCCCCTTACCTTCAAAGATGCAATCCGGGAGGCTTAGCATAATATCCTTAGCAAGTGGAATTTTTACCGCAAGACGCGGGCTGCTCTTTTTTAATAGACGAATCGCAGCTTGTGAATGTGTTCCCGTAACAATTACTTTTTTAATATCGTGGAAAGCCGCTAACCAGTTGCAAAAAAGTATTGTTCTTTCCGGGCGGTCTGCACGGGTATTTAATACAATTGTAAGACAATGGACGGGTGACAGTATTTTCAGCCAATACTTTACAAATGTTTCTGCAGAAGGAGTATCGTTTACTGCAAAACCATTAACAAAATTACATTTATACTTCTCAGTGTTTATTCTGTACAAATATTTACTGAACGGTTGAGCATTTGTCAGAATCTCAGCTAATGCCTTTTCCGTATTCAGTCCCATTAATTCAATCGCTGTCAATGCAAGATTGATGTTATGTGGAAAAATTCCATCGGGCAGTGTTGCAGCATCAACATACAGTTTGCACAAATGAAGAGTTGCATGTTTTTTCTGTACTATAGCTTTCACTTCACTAATATTTTCATCCTGTACCGTCAGGACTTTACCTCCCGTTGGTATTGCCCCGCAAATTGCCGTTATGCGTTCACTCCGGGTCTTACCCATCTCCTCGAAATGGTCATCGCCGATATTGGTAATAATGTAAAGCGATGGCTGCAAAGCCTGTGATTCTATTTTTTGATACTCGGGCTGCAGGGACATACATTCTAATACAATTGCAGTAACAGCTTTTTTTGCCGCGAGCCTAATCATTGTAAATTGTTCATGAACTCTGGCTGCGCCCCGCCGTATAATTATTTCTTCTTTTCCCAATTCATTTATAATTGTCGGAACTATCCCGGTAATCTTAGCAAACGTCTTGATATTGTTTGCCCGGATGCCTGCCGCCAGATATGCCGTGACGCTTGATTTTCCTCGAGTTCCATTTACCATAACCCGGTGGACAATAGAATTCCTTGCCCTCTTCAAAGAGAAATATTCTATCACGAAATAAACGAGAGCAATCAAAAGAAAGCTCAGTGAAATAATTATATATCGGTTCATGTATCCTAAACTGGCTGACGGAATAACAATTGCAGATCAGCAAACTTCGTGCCTTACTATCCTTTCGTGTTCTAACTACTGATAGAAGTAATTGCAGAATTTTCCCGTTAAGGGCTTCAAATTCTCAATAAAACAAGTGCAATTAAAATAATGTAATTCATGGGTATTTTCCGCCCAAAATACTGCGAAAAATTGACTCATTAGCCGTAAAAAATGGCTATTTATCAGGGTATTTTTTGGCACCCAAATTGGGTATAGTAATCCTTACTGCGTTAAGTAAGTTTTAATCAAATTAAATAGTTATAATCCGGAGTTATCAAATGAGTAAACTAATTCAGAAAATGATTCTTTGCATCATTTTTCTCGGGTCATTTTCGTTCGCGCAAAAAACCCTAACATGGAGAAGTACGTCGGATGTAAGTTGGGCGGTTGCAGCTAATTGGTATGACGAAGACGCTTCGGCTGTTTCGACTACTGCGCCTGGAACAAATGATATGGTAAAAATTGATAACTCAAGAGGTGCAACAGTTAACCCGACCGTCAATACCGCATCAAATGTTATTAAACAGCTAACAGTTGGCAGCGGTTTTACATTAACTATATCCGGTACAAATACTGCCACGTTGTCAGTCGGTGACAATGGCAGCGGCAATTACGATATAATTATTCAAAATGGCGGGGTTATACTTAACAGTTCAACCGCAAGCAGCGGAAGCCCGTTTACAGTAAAGACTCCTTCCACGGATGTGATGCGCATTGAAAATGGCGGGAAATACACGCATAATACTGCCCGTTCTTTTAGCACTCCCTTCCCGAATGCAAGCCGGAGTTTTGATGCTGCAAGTACTGTAGAGTTTACTCAGTCTTCCGCCATTGCCATTTCTATGAGCGGCAGCACTTACGGTAATTTAATTCTTTCTTCAACAACCGGAAAATCGTTTACCAATAGCGGCAGCGGCTCTGTAACCATAAACGGGGCGCTAACGGTTACCCCTGCAACAACAACATTTACAACCTCTATTACTGGTGCACATACCATTAAAAATATCGTTAACAGCGGTACCATAGTGTTTTCATCAACAGCGGCACTTACAATTACCGGAGATATAAACAATAACGGCACAATCACCTTCAACTCCGTTGCAGCATTAACATTTGGAGGCAGCACAGCCATTTCGGGTACTTCAACGGTTTCACTAAGCAATGGCGCTACCATCAGTTCAAGTGCAACGGTCACACTCAGCAGGGCACTTTCGATCCCCACCGGGAAAACTCTCACCGTTTCGGGTACGCTTAATTGTGCAACTTTTGCCGTTGACGGCGCAGGCGCTTTAACCATTAACAGTTCCGGACTGGTCACACTCGGTTCATTAAATGCTTCGGATGCGTATGCAGAGAATATAGCTTTAACGGGTACGGTTACTTGGAATGCTTCCTCAACTCTTGAACTGAACGGTACCGCGGCTCAAAACCTTGGGACGAGGACTTTTCCCAACATCCTAAAAATCAACAATAGTTCAGGGGTACAGTTACTCGGCTCGGTCATGCTACAATCCGGCTTAACCTTACAAAGCGGTGCATTTATTTTGAACGGGCAAACTGCAACTTTGGGTACCGGCGGCAGCGGCACTTTTACTCTCAGAAAAATTTATGGCAGTATTACCGGTATACCGGCATTTAATTTCACGTCAATGACGGTAAATTACATTTATTCCGATTCATCATTAGGTGTTACAACCGGAACGGAAATACCTGATGCAATATCCGGCACTTTAACTGTTAGTACCATTAACGGGCTTACTCTCGGGCAGGCTCTTAGTGTTGATGCACTTGTATTGCAAAGCGGTAACCTTAACACCACCGCGGCTAATCTTCTAACGGTTACCGGAACTACACCAGCAAAAATTGCCGCGAACACGTTCTTTATCAATGGTCCTGTGGCGCGGACGCTTCCCGCAGACCTGATTTCCGGAAGCACGTATGCGTTTCCGGTTGGAAAGAGCACATTAAAGACTTACGAATTAGTCAATCCTACAACAGGTTCCGGAGCAACTGTTGTCGTGAAAGCAGAAGTCTTTGATGCAGGTTCGGGTGGTACCGCGGGGAGTAATTTAAGCAGCATTAATACAGACAGATATTGGAGTGCAGAAATTCTTTCCGGTGGTGAGAATTTTACCAATACAAAAATTAAACTCACTGAATCGGGATTGGTTTCAACAAATGGCATTGGAATTTCGGGCACACAAACCGGGGTTTATAATTCGTTGGGCGGCACATTCACCGGCCCGAGTGTTGTTTCGACAAATACTACCGTTGCACTTGGCTACTTTGTTATCGGCACAAAATCGAATATGGGCAGGCTGTATGCTGGTGTTTATACCGTTGGCAGCGGTAATTATCCAAATCTGACAGCAGTATTAGATTCACTTAATTCCGAAATCTTAACTAATGGCAATGTCATATTCGAATTATCCGATAGTTACTCAGGTATTGAAAGTTTACCGCTCACCTTCTACCCATTCGCCGATGAGGATAATAATTACAGTGTCACCATACGTCCGGCAGCGGATGCAACTAATAAAATTATCGCCGGGAACAGTAATTCCGGTGTTATTATTCTGGATGGGGTTGACCGGATAATTTTTGACGGAAGACCGGGAGGAACCGGGACTGATAAGCATCTAACCATCCGGAACTACACCTATGGTGCAAACGTTGCGGCAGTGTATATGCAAAATGACGCTTCAAATAACATTATCCGTTACTGCAACCTTAAAGCGGTTGATACGACAACCTCCGGCGGTGTCATTAAAATCGGCGGCTCAACAGGAAGCACCGGTAACGATGCAAATACAATTGACAACTGTGATATAAACGCTGACAGTTCGGCGGTTGGTATTTATTCAGCAGGCAGCACCGGTCTTGAAAATAATAACGGTATAATATCTAATTGCACAATTCACGATTTTTATGTCAGCCCTAATTCATCCTCAACCACGTATGGCATACGGTTATCCAGCAGCAACTCAGGTTGGACCATATCAGGCAATAGTATCTACCAAACCTCTGCACGCACATATAGCTCCGTTGATGCAAGCCATAGAGGAATTGATATAAACAGCGCGGGCACCGGTTATCTCATCAGCAACAATTCGATAGGTGGTTCTGCCCCGCTGTGTGCGGGTTCACCTTGGACAATAACTAATGGGGCAGCCCGTTTCTTTGGCATGAACCTTACTACCGGTACCACATCGGTTTCAAGTGTTCAAGGCAACACCATTAAAAACATTGCCATAACTTCCAGTACCACATCGGCAACAACAAATTTTTCCGGTATCTACACCAGCGATGGTACTTTTGATATCGGAACAGAAAGCCCAAATACAATTGGTCAGCTTGATGCGATGGATAATATTGTTTATTCACTAACAGGTAACTCCGGTTCACAAATTTCCGCGTTTTATTTGCAAACCATCGCCGGAACAATTAATCTGAGTAATAATATTGTCGGTGGTATTAGTCTTGACATGAATAACACAACCAATACCTGCGATTTTTATGTTATCAATGTTGGAACTTCCGGTGCTCCCGGAACCTATGTCGTTAACAATAATACCATAGGTAGTCCGGCTGTTGCGAACAGTATTCAGTTACGGAATTGCGTTTCAACAACAACATATTATCTGCGTGGTATTTACATATCCAATGGCAACTCAACTATCAGTAATAACTCCGTTAAAAATCTGTCCATGCTTTCTACCGGTACAGGTGGTAAACTTTGGGGTATTGCCGGTTCACGATCAACTGCAATCAATGCGGCAATAACGGTAAGTAACAACACGGTGAGCGATTTAAGAACACTCAGTACTACCCGTTCATCCGGTAATACTGCCGCATTGGTTGGTGTTGGTGTAAATTTCGGGGCAAATTCCGCGGCGCAAACTATTTCCGGGAATACGGTTTATAACCTCCATGATACATCAAACGTATTGTGCTGTATCTATGGCATCTATAATGAAACTTCACAGTCTTCCCCAATAAACACAATTGAGAAGAATGAAATTTACAGTCTCGGCTCTTCCTCGGATACCGCAACAGTTATCGGCATCTATCTCTCAACCGGACCAACCGCGATTTACAACAACATGATATCACTCGGCAACGATATCTATGGCAACCCGATAACCAAGCCCTATGATATCACGGGTATCCGTAAAGCCACGTCTGCCTCAACAAAAATCTTTTATAACACGGTAAAGTTATCCGGCACTGTTGATGGGGCTGTTACTTCCAGCACCATATATTCCAATGCTTTCAGAAGGTCCACAACAGGTGCCGATTCAGTGTACAACAACCTGTTTGTCAATCTCAGAGGCAATGGAACATCAACACAAAAACACTTTGCAGTAAACTTGGAATCTGCTACCAACATGGCTTCAGACTATAACGATTTATATTGTCCATCCGGTTTTACGGGAACAACCGATAACGGAACTACTACTCTAGCTGCACTTGCAGATTGGCAGGCAGCCAATCCGGTAGATGCACACTCCAAAGCAAAGAGTGTTACTTTTACAGCCGAGAATGACCTGCATTTAAGCAGCGGCAGCATTGGTGATTTTGATTTACGCGCCACGCCGCGTGGAAATATCGTCACAGATTTTGATGGCAACAGCAGAGCACTGCTTGCCCCATACAAAGGATGTGATGAAAGGGCTGAATCCGGATTACTCTGCAATCTTTCATTAACCGCCTTTATCGAAGGATTTTATATTGGTACAGCAATGGCATTGAGCGATACGGTTAAGGTACGTCTGCACGAAGCAACCGCACCTTACGGTGTTCTCGATTCGGCTTTTGCCGTTCTTGATTCTGTTACCGGGCAAGCAACCGCTCCTATGTATAATGCAGTAAACAGCGCGCCCTACTATATTGCATTGCTCCACAGAAACAGTGTGGAAACATGGTCTGCCGTCCCGCAACAGTTTTCTGAAAACTCTCTCGACTACGATTTCAGCAGCAATAGCAGTTCCGCCTATGGCAGCAACGAAATTCTTGTCGGCTCGAAATATTGCCTTTATTCCGGTGACGTTAATCAGGATGGCTTTATTGATTTCTCGGATTTAACACTCATTGATAACGATTCATACAATTTTGCTTCTGGCTGCCTGACAACGGATGTGAATGGTGATTTGTTTGTTGACTTTTCCGATTTAACCTTGGTTGACAATAATTCATATAACTTTATCGGAACAGCAAACCCACGCCTTGGCAAAAGCGCATCAAAATTAGTTAAAGAAATAAAAAAGGTTTCGCAAAACAAAGAATAATTGCCTCCTAATCTCAAAGCCCTCGTTTGTACGAGTGCCACATGAAAATGATGCTGCATGGGTAGTCTCCATTCCCATGCAGCACATTAACTAACCTTTAAGCCCTGCGTTGAAATATATGCAGGGCTTTTTTATGCCAACTGTTTGTTGTATTCTACCCGCTCCCCGCTGCCGCTTTTATTGGTAATTCCCGTATTTTAATAATCATTATTCATAACGCTAACTTATTATGAAGTTCTTCACAAAAATATTTCTCCTGACTATCTTAATAACTACCTGTACCTTTGGGCAGTCAACTATCATTGCAAATATACCCAACAGGGTGTGCACATCTTTAGACGGCTACTGGCAGGTGCTTGTTGACCCGTTTGAAAATGGTTACTACGACTACCGGTATATGCCACGCAATGACGGTTTTTTTAAGAATCAAAAACCTAAAAACCGATGGGAGCATATCGAGTATGATTTTGATAAATCATTTACTTTGCATGTGCCGGGTGACTGGAATACACAAAAGCCGGAATTGTTTTTCTATCAGGGGACAGTGTGGTACAAAAAAAGTTTTGATTTTATTGCTCAATCCGGCAAGCGATACTTTCTTTCATTTGGGGCTTGTAATTATAAGGCAATCGTGTATCTGAATGGCAATAAAATTGGTGAACATGAAGGCGGGTTTACTCCCTTTGGTTTCGATATAACCGGCAAGTTATTTGCAAAAGACAATTTTGTTGTTGTAAAAGTTGATAACCGGGTTTCTTTAGAAACAATTCCCATGGTAAACACCGACTGGTGGAATTACGGGGGTATTACCCGGAGTGTTGCCATAATAACAACTTCTGAAACATATATCCATGATTATTCACTCCAATTAAAAAAGGGCTCTCAGCACGAAGTTTCCGGCTGGGTAAAAATATCTGATGCATCAGCCGGTATTTCTGTTAACGTCAGAATTCCTGAGCTGCAGATAGAGACTGAAGCAAAAACAGGTACTGATGGAATTGCTCAAATCCGTTTCAATGGCAATTTCAGCTTATGGTCACCCGAAAACCCGAAATTGTATGACGTTGTTTTACAAACAGGCAATGAGGTATTACACGAGCAGATTGGTTTCCGCACAATTGAAACAGCAGGGACAAATATCCTATTGAACGGTAATAAAATATATCTCCGGGGGATTTCAATTCACGAAGAAGCCCCAATGCGTACCGGAAGAGCATACTGCGAGGAGGATGCTGAAATACTATTACGCTGGGCTAAAGATTTAGGTTGTAATTTTGTAAGGCTCGCGCACTATCCCCATAACGAAAACATGGTGCGTGCCGCGGATAAACTTGGCTTGCTCGTCTGGTCAGAGATACCTGTTTACTGGACAATACAGTGGGAAAACAAAGCCACCCTTGCAAATGCGGTAACGCAACTAACGGATATGATAACCCGTGACAAAAACCGGGCGGCTGTTATTTTATGGTCTGTATCAAACGAAACACCGCTCAGTGAGCCGCGTTTGAACTTTTTAAATACACTGGTAAACAAGGCAAGAGAACTGGATAACACGCGCCTGATAACCGCAGCGCTGGAACGCCACTATGCAAATGACACGACACAACTAATTGATGACCCATTAGGAAAATTTCTTGATGTTTTAGGATGCAATGAATATATCGGCTGGTATGATGGTTTGCCTGCCAAAGCAGATAATATGCAATGGAAAACAGTTTATGATAAACCTCATATCATCAGCGAATTCGGCGGCGAGGCATTGTATGGATTTCATTCCGATACACTTACTGCGTGGAGCGAAGAAAGCCAAGCATACCTTTACGAACATCAATTGGCAATGTTGCAAAAAGTGCCCTTCATCAGTGGTATGAGCCCTTGGATACTTATGGATTTCAGATCACCCCGCAGGCAGCTGCCGGGTATGCAGGATTATTTTAACCGCAAAGGACTCATCTCCGAAAAGGGTGAAAAGAAGATGGCATTTTACACTTTGCAAAAATTTTATAAAGACTTGCACTCGAAACTTCTGCAGAGGTGAGGCGGAGCTATTGAAGAGATTGACCTCCTTGACCTGAAGCATGAACTATTGATTAGCGCCGACTTCCCGGATGTTAATTTAGTTTTCACTAACCTTTCAAAAGCATCAGTCAGGCATCTTAAAGCGTATGTCTTTAATTTAAAAATGCAGGGCGTTATCTACACTCCTCAGTTTATGACACAGGCAGAATACAACGAAATTATGAATTCATAGCAGGTCGCGCATTACTTGCTGCATTAATTTATGAATTCGGTTAGTGCAGCAAGTTCGCTTTGTGCCCCTCACCGGCACCACAATTTCATCTTCAACCCATTCAACGTGTAACTTTTCATCGCACCTTTAGCTTTTCCGCAACACTAAAAGTACCATTCTCATTCAGCTTAATCACGCTCAACACCAATGAATCGTTTTGTATTTCAAGTTCGCAAAAGTGAAAAAATCGTAGTTCCGGGCCGTTAAACCCATCGGTAAATCTTCTTTTATTCGGATCAATAGTTAGCTTTTGCCGAGGACCGCCGCCACCGCCGCTGACAATAAATATTTTACCATTCTTAGTGAATCTTTCGTACGAGTGGCAATGGCCACTGAAAAATAGTAATGCTTTTGGCTTACGCGTAAATGGGTTAGCATAGTCACGGGCAACGGTTTCACTGGGGTTAACGGTTTTGCTGTTTGTATATGGCGGGTGATGCCCGCAGACAATGATGCTTGTAATTGAATCATTCGTTTGCATATCCCTGAGTTGATTTTGGTACCACTGCCTCTGGGCTATCGTATCCTGTTCGCTTAAGTCACTAAAATTAGTATTGATCATGATAAACCCGGTTTTCGCATGAGTAAAGCTGTACCATTTTTTGTTTTTAACTAGCGGGAAACGCTTGTAAAAGTAATTATACATTTTTGTATCGTCCCCAAAATATTCATGGTTGCCGAAAACCGGATAAACGGGTATTCTGCTCTCAACAACCCGTTGATTATCGTTATCAAAATTTTGCCACTCCTCCGCAGAAGAACCATAACTTGTTATATCACCCAGATGTAATAGAATTGCAGGCTGTCTTGAAGCAATTTCATTGAATATGCTCTTTGTTTTAGCTGCATTGTCTTCATCCCAGTTTTTCCAGTATAATCTTTCGAAAAATCCGATATGCTGTGTATCTCCAATGATTACAATGATTTGCTTGTTCTCTGCCGGCAAACTTTGTGAATACAAAGGATACTTGATCAGCAGGCAAAACAGCAACAAAAAAGTTGCTGAACCGGTTGTTCTTTTACTACTATTGCAAAAGGCTTTAACCATTTTCTATGCCATTTTATTATTTTAGAGTAACGATTTTATGAATTAATTTTCGAATTAATATAATACCTCATCAATGTTGTTTTTGCAGCAAAGTTCCTTTAACAACGGAATCCGTCCGGGCGGATAGAAGCCACCAAGAACATGATTATGAGTTCTATACGAACAACATAGAAATATAAATGAAATTTTACGCATTGAAACTGCAATTTTAAGAATTTTAAATTTTCCAATTATCAAGAAGTTACAATTTCATTTTCTCCGCACCCATAATGTGTTTCAGTCCATGGACATCTTATCGTCTCCTTACTTATACCGGTACCCTTTTCACGGGCAGTCTGCCTTTGCCTTTGCTTCACGTTCACGCAGGTGCCAGACAATAGTGCCGGTAAAATTCTCCTTGAATCTGCATCGATGATATACACTTGGGGAAGGGTTTCTAAATTCAACACGTAATATATTTTATTGGGATAGTTATCGAAGCAGTAAATTCTTCCATTTGGTGCGAAAAGAATAGTTTTTAACAGTCCACCTGTTTGCTGCGAATACACCATTATTTTACCAGTATAATTGCATTCTAAGGAATCATTGGTGTATTCGTAAGCAAGCGCTAATAGCTTTTTTTCACCGAGAATAAAAGGTGATGGTCTCCCGAATATATTAATTTCCTTTAGTTTCGTATGGGTATCAAAATCATATAGTGTAAAATGGGTTTCTTCGTAGGGTTCATTCCTTATAGAGATTATTATTCCGGTTCCCCGCCTTCCCTTAATAATGTGCATGCGTGCATCCGGCCAGCCCAAAGACGATAATTCCTTTGTTTGGATTATCTGGTTGCTCATGGTGGAAAAATAAGCAATATTTTCTTTCGAAGTGATCGAATCAATGTATGAAAAATAGAGTTTACTTTCATCTCTTGATAAAAAGACTTCATATTCAATATCACCCCCGTATGCAGTACTATTAATTTCATACTTTCGCTGGTCAATTACTGTATTGTTCAATTCATCAAGAATAGTCATTCGGGGTTCATCTAACTCAGTAACTTCAAATGCATATAACCGGTGTTTTGCTGGCGAATATAACAAATTGGTTAATGCTCCATCCGATTCAAAAAAGATTTTCTTCGTAGTATCAAGAAGGTTTATAGTCCAGTTATATAATAGATGATAGGCTCTCCATGAACTCATATTTATATATGTTTGTGCTGGATCCCACTCGACAAAAATGTGACTTCCAAAAAGAGAATTCAGATGGGTTTTCGAACCAGTATTCAAATCAAAACAACGGTATCTTGCCGATCTTGCCTACACAATAGATTATAAAAAAGTAAGGCTGAGCAATCCCCTTGGGTTGAAAAAACAAAAGAATAAGTAAAGCGTATTTTAATTTGCATAATAACTCCTTTTTAATTTCCACCATGCTTAATATACAGATCATAGGCATTAGTGCCATAATTTGGATTCGTTAGTTTTCGGTTTGGTTTCTAACTGCCATTATCCCATTTATACTTTAACCCGCCATTGTATAGCTGAAAATAGTTTATGAGTTTTTCTTTTCTTGTCTATAATGAATTATCTGGTTTTCGAAGACTTTTATAATCCTTATTTAAAAAATCTTTTTTTTCGTTGAGCGTAGTTAACCCCAATAGTATATTCAGTTTCCAGTTCCAGACTTCTTGCTCTCTGGCAACCGAATTATCGGGTTTCATCATTCCCCAGCCGTTTGGCGATCCATAATCCGGCCACCCCGCACTGGGAGGTAATTTAAATTGCTTTGGGCTTTCAGCTTTAGGGTAGAAGCCTGATTCCTTATAACCTAGTGCAAGAAGTTCATACTTTTCTGCAAAAGGACTGAGATACTGAGTTATTGCAGTTAAGTCAGGGTTCTTTCCGAGCAGCAAACCGGAGCTGACAGGAGCAAGCCTACAGATTTCAGTACCGGTGCTGTATTCCTTTGCAATAATTCCAATTTTTATTTTTCCTCCGGTAAATACAACATTTCCACCGGTGTAATTTTGTGTTACCAAGTCACATTCCTTTTGTCAAAGTGATTTAAAATAAAAATATGCACTGTCTTTTATAAATGGCACTTTCCAATAGGTAATTTGGTCATCAACAGCGTATGAATCACCAACAAAATAGGAGGCACGGTACCGTTGGCAAACACCTTCATCTCTCTTCAATTCAGCGATCACGCTAAAACTCCAACGGAATTTTATTCTTTCCGGCGTTTTATTCCCGCCTTGTGGCCTGTAATTTTTCAACCTTGCCTGACACCATATTTCAGGCATACTTGGTTCTTCCGTAATATACATCGTGTTTTGAGCGGTCGGATAAATTAATTCGATACTCGGTCCTCCTAACTCGAAACTATAATCGGTAGAAAGCGTTGAGGTGAAACTGCTATTTGAACAAAACTCCTCAGTTCTTTCAGGTGTGCCTGCAGCCTTACGTTTTTGGGTATAGAATACTTTCAGCATCGAGTCCCGCTTTGCAAACCCGGTGTTATTGCTGCCTTTACTGTTGTACCGATCTTGTATGCCAACCCTTATTAATACCTGCCCGCTATCCACTTCTATGCTGTCAGCGGCTATAAAGCTTATGGGGCGCATTGATTTTGCATAACTCTTTTGCTCGCAGATATTAAACCTTGGCTCACACACTAACAGTTTGCCGTTTTTACACCCGGTAAGTATTCCAACCTCAAATTCCTGGTACTCTGAAAATTCTTCAATGCTGCCATCCGGGAATTGTTTTTGTATCATAACAGGGGCAATCCTTTCATTGTCTCAACACAACCCTTTTTTAAACTTTTTAATGATTATAGAAAACTACTTGTAATAACAATAATAGCCAAATAGTAAAAAATGGAAATGTCTAAGAGTGATGAATCCCTTTAAAACTTCTTAAATCCGTAATTTTGCCGAAACACTTTTTAAATTTTTAGCTTTACCCATTCCACAATATTTTCCATCTGTAAAACCAACTGATAAAATCAGTCTCACGAAGGAAAAACATCTGCCCCATTCCTGAAAGCAAAAATCATTTACAACAGCAGCAGGCAGTTTTGATACCGCACCTGATTTTCAGTTGGGAACAGGCGGTTTGGATTTGAGCTATGTTAATGCGGCAAATGTATCCACTTCAGGATTTGAAATACCCGCGAGCCGTACCGTGAAAAACCTTACAATTAACAACGCGGGCGGCGGTGCAACATTAAGCGGCGGCAATTTAACCGTTGATGGTGTACTGACACTCACGAGCGGTAATTTATCAAGAGGGCAAACAAATTAACTTTAACAAGTACCGCTTCCGTGGCAAGAACCAGCGGACACGTTATTGGTAATCTTGAAAAGAATATTAGCACCGGTGCCTTGGTCACGCAGGCGTTTGAAATCGGCTCTGCTCTTGGATATACCCCCGTAACTCTGGATTTTACCGATGTAACAACCGGTGATAATATAACAGCTCACGTAACTGAAGGTACTCACTCACAGGCGGCAACCCCCGCAAATACCCTGCAACGGTATTGGACTATCGCTCCCGGTAGTTCTTTGGCATATACAAACTACTCTGCAACATTCTAGTATCTCCCGGCTGATTTTAATACAGGAGTTGTGGAAGCGACGGATGAAAGTAGTTTGGTAATCGGGAAATATGCTACAGGCTGGGAACTGCCAACAATCGGAACAAGAACACCGGGAAACACGGATGACGGTGGCAGCATACAGGCTATTGGTCTAACTGCATTTTCCGATTTTACCATTGGCAAAGAGAATCAGGCTTTGCCGGTTGAACTGACAGCCTTCAATAGTCAATACAATAATAATAAAATTACACTCGTCTGGACAACTGCAACCGAAGTTAATAACTCAGGCTTTTATGTTGAGCGCAGTATTACCACTCATCCGAACTTATCAGTTGCACCTAAACCGCTTTGGGAAACATTAGGATTTGTAAACGGATCCGGCAACAGTAATACTAACCGGACATACAAATTTTTGGATAATAACCTGCATGGCAATGGCAGATATGCATACCGTTTGAAACAGGTGGACAATGACGGTAAATTTCAGTACGCGGGCAAGACAGCAGTTGAGGTGAAAATTATTCCCAAAGAATATGGACTGCTGCAAAACTACCCAAATCCGTTTAATCCATCAACAACAATCAGCTATATGCTGCCGCGGAGGAGCAGTGTTAAATTGGAGTTGTACGCATCAACCGGCCAGTTAATCGTTGTGCTCTTTGATGGCCCTCAGGATGCAGGATACCAAACATACAAATTGAATACAGAAAAACTTTCTCTCAGCAGCGGCATTTACATCTATAAGTTAACGGCTGTGGATGAACAATATCAGGTACATTCTGTCGGCGTAAGGAAACTAACACTAATTAAGTAATTTGATGATGTAAAAAAAGGCGGCAGGCAAAGGCGGGCCGCCTTTTTTTTATGAAGAAAAATGGGTCTTCACTGGAGTGATTGGGAGGATTTTACTCCATAAGCATACAAGAGAGTATTTTCGGACTGAGGTATATCATTGTTGCAGGTACCGGGTTGGCAAACATTTAGTATAGGAAATTTTTAATTTCCTCACTTTTAAGAATAGTCGGCACTTCGGTTAAGTGTTCATTAAACTACATAATTCTTAACTACATTTGGCAGGGGATGCCTCTACTTTTTGCAAATCATTTAATGGAAAGTGCTGGGTTCGACCCAATTCGACCCAATTCGAACCAGATTCGACCCAGATTCGCCCCAACGGAAAACCAAAGGTAAGCGGGATTTTTCTAAGTGGTTTAAAACAAAAAACCCCGATTTTAGCGTAAAATCGAGGTTTTGTCACGAAGTGATGACTTCGTCGCGGGTGGGCCCTGAAAGACTTGAACTTCCGACCCGCTGATTATGAGGGGTCTTGGTGTTTCTGTAACTTATTGTTTTATATAGACTTAATCTGGTCTGACATAGTTTTTGACATAGTGAAATTATCATTAAATCAATTTCCCACCGCTACCTGTATAATTCCTATACTGCCTTTTTCTCTCATCCCATCTAGCATATTTAAGTGAAATTGAAGTCATTTTTTTTATACTATTCAAAAGTGATTGAAATTCTTTGTTCTTATCCAAATTGATTGAGTTTAATTGAAAATAAAAATTTGCCCAAGAGATTAACGATTCCTTCCATCCTACCTCCTCAGTGGTCATGAAAATATATTTAGGGGGCTGACTGTTTGTATTATTTTTAAGGTTTTTCTGAAACAAATATGACAGTCCTTGCTTGTCAGCATTACATGACGAAATAATCAATAAATAATCGTTCAGATACTTAAATGCTTCTTTTGAAATACTCTCAAACATCTGATATAATTCTTCCCACTTAATGAAATCATATCCAATTCCAATTCCAGTATCATTTCCATGACAAGAGAGATGTATACATAATGTCGAGCTATCATGATTATGGTTATTAGTTGAGGAGAAGATATTCGATATAAAATCTAAGAACTCCTTTAATGCCCTTTTTGAAATTACATTTTTATGTGCCACTTCATATTCAAACAATTTACATATTTGGAATAATGATAATACTTCAGATCGTTCTTCTAAAAGGTCTAAGGGGTCTGGAGACTCAATAAAGAATAATTTTAATTTACTCATTTTAACTCCATTTTTTTACATGATATATTTAATTGGATTGATTACTTTATAGTAATTGTCAGCCTCAGAAATCAGTTGACGGTGAATAATCTGCTGATTAATATTTGAAAAATATTGTAGCGAATCTTTAATAGGTAGTGTTGGGTTTTTCTGTATCATATGATTCGCGATTCTAATTGATGCTCCGCCAAGTTGAAAATAAATGGGGGCTGTTAATCCACCTGAAAGATATGACGCAAATGCACCTACTAGGAGTGAAATACTTTGTGTGCGCCAATCTGTGATGATTCGACGCCAAGTATTTTTTTCAAATTTAAGTTTTTCTTGTTTGAATTTGCTAATTGCATCATTTAACAATTCTTTCATCCGTTCTGGATCAATTATTTGCTCAAGTCTGAATTCATTTGATATTATTTCAAGAAACCTCACCAGTGATTCGCGTAATTCAATATACTCGTTTCGTATTTCAATTACATCTTTAAAACTGAGGTAACTTATATTATTTGGCACCATAAAATTAAATACGGCAGAAATGAATGATTGCAATGCACCTTCATAAGATTCTGACGGATTATGGATACCAACCTGATTACTATAAATTGAAAAACAATTTAACAGTTTGTCAGTGACAGGTGATAACCCATGTTGTATGTTAAAATAATGAGCAATACAGCTCATAAGATAGTCTGATACATCTTCGCGCACTTCATAATGTTCGGCACTATTTAAGTTGATCGTATTAGTCTTTCTCAAATTATACTCTAATAAACTAGTAGCCACCCAATCAGGTATTTTAGCAGTATTTAAGTGAAAATAGTCTTCGTTAGTATAAGATTGACTTTGTATCTTTGAAAATCTTTTGAATTGGTTTATCATTAAACTTTTGCGCGATTCAAAATAGTCATGAGACGGCAGACGGATATCCTTGGTTGGTAAATACACTGCCTCAAGATCCCAAATACCAGCTATGTGTTGAGCACCATACTTGTCTTCCACTGAATGAGGTACAATCCTGTACGTATTATCCCAAATAAGCAATTGAATTTTATACCAGTTCATATCTGGCAAGTATGACGGGTGATAGATTGCATTTAGCATTAGTATTTATCCATTATTAATTAAATGAAAGCATTGCTTACAAAATCACACTTTCAATATCTAACACTCATCGACTATTTGAATTCATAGAAAGTTATTGTTATCATGTGACAATAACTAAGGTTTCATTGTAATGTCTATCAAAATATAGAAGAAAGTCAGAAATATTGAAATATTTGCAAAATCCAAATTACTACTATATTCAAGATAGTATTGAATTATTTATCCGTTTAATCCGTAGACTTAATTATACTCTATGAATTCTATCGTTGATCGATATGTATAATTTAGTGTGGCATCTACAGCTTGTAACGCCTTAAGACAAAAGCCTTTTGACAAAACGAGCTTATTTTTAGCAAATCCAAATTCACCAAATTTTCTATTAAATTCTAATATTCGATCCCTATATTTGATAGTATCAATTTCTCCAGTTTCGTGTACGACGTGATTTCTAAAAAAAATAAGATCGTTCACGATTGGATAACCGAATTCATATGTGATTTCGATTCCAATAAATTCAAGAATATACTTTAACTTATCAGCTACATTAGGCCTTTCACCTTTATTCCCGATTTTATCAAAGCTACGGTCGGCTTTTGATGCTTCAAAAAGCAAATTATGAAAAAATTTAACTTCATTTTCAAAAAAAATAATTATCGAGATTAAAATGCTATAGCGATATAGGTTTGGGAAATTATGGTGATAAAGGTAGTTCTGATTCAAATCAGGATAATATTCATTTTCAAAAGGAAAGGAAGTTTTTCTTGATAGAATGAAGTCTTCAGTTTCTCGTATAAATACCTCCATCTCACGAATTGTTTCATTAGTTGCACGGGCATTTATATATAATTGTTCTAAAAGCTCTTTGTTTGTCAAAATTACTCCGTTGTTGCCAATAAATATTTCATTCCATATATCTACAGGGGTTTTGCAAAATATTTAAGTTCAATTTTCGATAGTTTGCACTTTCACTTTATCATCTGCAAATCCAATTATTTTTTAACTTGCAGAATCACTAATTTTACCGTAATTATGTTCCTTTATGCACCAGAATACTTCGATAGCACTCTATTTTCTTACGTTAAACAGTTTTATTTTGCTTGTCATGTTTATAAAAACAAGAATTCTATATATGATAAGGGAATTATATAAGGAAATCTGAAAATTTGAAGTCGGGTTAAACCGTCGATGTAAATATTCTTAAAATAGACGCTGAAAACGCAATATTTAGAGAATGATGTCCTTATCAAATGCATTCCTTATTTATATAATTTAACCAACTTAATTCTGTCACTTGTTGGTGCAGAATCATATTCATAATAAACATTTGGATAAAAAAGTTTAGGATCTAGACTTCGAAGTATTTTATGTGGGAGATTTTTTATCATATTGTACTTAGTAATGAGTTGGTCATTCTCTACTTTGTTCGATTCCAATTCCCATGCGCTTCCAAGTGGAGATATAGAATTATAAAAAAGTAGTGCTTGTTCGTAGTTTGAAAGCTGAGCTCGAATAATTTTTACGTAATCATATTTCTGTGAGTAATCTAGCGTGCTTGTTGCTGATCCATTTATGTATTTTACAGTCTGAAAAAGATTCCGATAATAGTGACTTAATTGTGATTGATGATCTATAAATTCATCCTGAATGCTTTTAAGCATAATCGACCATTCAAGAGGTATTTCTTTTACATTGGCTATTGTCAATATCCAATTCTTAATATTTTCTACTTTGCTCTTATCCTTCCGATTATATCCATAGAAAAATAATATATAAGAAACTTGAATTATTTTCATTATTGATTCTTTGTCCCGCTTAATTTTCTTATCGTAAAAACCATCAACCATATCGTATATGCTGTGATATTCATCTAACAGTTTCCTAAATGTACTATCATTATTTTGATTTAACGAGTTTATCTCGATTACATTTTGCTTATGGTAGCTT
>JACPGF010000098.1 GCA_016182615.1 Ignavibacteriales bacterium | reverse complement strand
TGAAACAAGTTTCCAGAGGTTTTGATTGTATCCCATTACACCAACAACAGAGTGTGATTCCGGATAAGTGACAGGCACTAATGTATCTGACTCCATTGGCCAATTATTCGGGTTGTAATACGTGGTTGAAAGAAATAGCTTTTCATCATTCCGGTAATAAACAGAACTCGGTCCATATACATAAGGCAGTCGTTCGTTGGTAACACCAACGATAGGTATAAAGTAATACTTGTAATCATAAGCATCCATCGCGGTATCAGTCTGCAACGGAAAAAACATACTGCTGTCTTGCAAGTTAAACTTATCAGCGTAAAAAATTTCTTTTTTGCCCATGCGGTCAACATTGCAAAGTAAAACAACTGATGAGAAAGAACTTGGGAAATTAACTGCAAACTCGGCCTTAGTGATTGGCAATGGAGATTGCACCGTCATTTCAGGGCCAACTGCCAATTCAATTTCTTTGTACACCCAAATTATTTCTCTGCTAGGTTTTGTTTTCTTTACATTGATAATTGCATAATTGGGATAACCAAAAAAGCCAGAGGCATCTGAATAACTGTTTTCCGTATCATCCGAGAAAACAATAACATCAACAGGCTGACTGCTTATTTCACGCACGCAGCGGATATCATTTCCCTGCTTGTATAAAAAATTATAGCGGGAATTCTCGTGTTGACTTTTAAGTGTTGTGGGGTTTGTTTCATCCGCGGATGTTGCCGCGTATAACTGCGGGATACTCCAAGCGGTACCATCAAAGATGCTAAAGGCGATATCCCAGTTGCCGTTTTTATTGGTCTGATAGTAAACAATTACTTTTCTGCCTGTGCCATCCCAGTACATCTGAACCGCAGGATTCAGGTTCATAGCCCCGTCATCTACTATTTTTACCGGGTTGCCGAATTGGTCGGTTTGGGCATTATACATTTGGCAATAGATACCCGAGCTGTTATTCTTGTGCATTTCATACACCAGAGCATTAGAAGTATTGTTAAAGGTATAAAAGTTATACAACAGCCGCGGGTTTTTACAGTCCGCCGGAACGTCTGTAATTTGCCTGATGACAAAGGTGCTTGCTGATTGTGCAAACGGGGTAAGCTGTATTGCAAAAATGTATAACAGCAAAACGAACGAAAATGTGTGCTTTTTCATAACGACCCTTTAATTGTTTATTACATGATTAGTTATATTTGAACCGAACACAGGATAAGTATAAACGATAGAGACTTCTAAAGCGGAACTGCATAGCGGGGAGAATAGGTGACAAAAGATTTGTACCCTTATCGAATTAGTATTTGTATATAGCAGACAACTGCTACAACTTGAACGTATCACATTAACAACCCTGAAGAAAAGTTTTAATAACTATTTTAAAAGTAATTGTTAATTAGATAAAAGTCAAATCCCCCGATAGCCGGTAAAGATTGCTTCTAAAATAATGGAGCCTGCCCCGTATGATTGAGAGGCGGAATATTTTCCGTAAATTCGTATATGTCTAATTTGACCTTTATGGAATGAAAAAAATTTTACCGGTATTTTGTCTTTTAGCCTCTGTTGTTTTTGCACAGGTAAAACATGAGTTACGCGGCGTTTGGGTAACCAATGTTGCAAGTAATGTTCTATCAACCGACAAGAACATAGCCGATGCAATGAAGCTGCTTGCACAAAAGGGCTTTAATGTTGTCTTCCCGGTTGTCTGGAACAAGGGCTATACTTTGTACCCGAGTCAGGTTATGAATACGCACTTTGGCATACCCATTGACCCGGTATATGGCACAAGAGACCCTTTGGATAAAATCGTTATAGAAGCACACAGGAACGGCATGGAGATTATGCCGTGGTTCGAGTATGGTTTTTCACCCGGCTATTGGGGCGGCGGCACACCGGTTGACAGCGGCTTTATCCTGCAAAAATATCCGGCATGGGGCGCGGCGGATAACACGGGAGCGCTGCTCATTAAAAACGGTTTTATCTGGATGTCCGGGATAAATCCCGAAGTGCAAAATTTTATGCTCTCGCTGATGACCGAAGTGCTTGACAAATACGATGTTGACGGGGTGCAGGGTGACGACCGCCTGCCTGCGATGCCCATAGAAGGCGGTTATGATGAAGCAGCCAAAACCATCTACCGGGCTGAAAATAACGGTACTAATCCCCCGTCAGATTATCAAAATAACAATTGGAAAAAATGGCGGGCTAACAAATTAAACAGGTTTCTTTCCCGCGTCCGTGACTCGGTAAAAGCCCGCGGGCAGAATATCATTCTTTCCGTTGCCCCCAACCCCTACCCGTGGGGTTATGACAATTATCTGCAGGATGCAAAAACCTGGGTGGACTC
>JACPGF010000091.1 GCA_016182615.1 Ignavibacteriales bacterium | reverse complement strand
TCATGAATGTGATAAGTGGTGCAAAAATTTGGGTAACTCAAAGTATTCGAATGAAGAGGTCGACTCAGTTCTTGCAATCTATGAAAGCAAATTTACAGCAGATACGCTTTCATCTCTGAATAGATACCTTTACGTTAGTGCATTATATACCGCTGGACTTAATGCTATTAAAAACCGAAAAGAAAAAAGTGCATTTGAAATTTTCACGAAGGCTCATTCGATTAGGCCTGACGACACCTTGGTAACAGAGAGCCTGGCAATGACTGCAAAAATTATTGAGGATCAAAGAAAGTTCAAAATACGAAAGTAGAATTGATGTAGTTACCTTATATTTATACAAAACAATTATTTCTGTGAAGTTATACTGTGAGGATTTTGCCTATCGCGGGGATAGGACTCACATAGTTCCTCACCTTCGGAAATGTTTATACTCCTCTCGATTCTTTTCCAAAAAAATTGACTGTAAAAGCCTCCATTTATGCAGAGAAAATTTTCATAATTCAGTTCCCCTAATTATATTGCTGTTCCTCAAATTATTTACTACAAAAAAGGTGTGTTATGTTTAAAAAGGTGTTGTTATTATTAGTAATGTTTACCGTACCGCAGATATATAGTCTTCCACGTTTTGCCTTAAAAACCGGGGGCATGTGCGCGGATTGCCACTCGAATCCAACCGGGGGGCTACTCCGGAATGAAGGCGGATTTTCATACGGTAAAAATGCTCTGAAGATGTGGAACAGTTATAAAGAAGGCGAAGAATTGGAAATCAGTCCTGTGATTGGAAAAAATATCAGCTATGGTTTCGACTTCCGCACTCAATATCTTGCAAAATTCGACAGTGCAAAATCGAAATCAGATTTTCAGAATATGACGGGTTCTATGTATTTCGGTACAATCCTTTCCGAAAAAATGGAAATTGCCGCACGATATGACTTTGTGTGGGGAGTCTGGGAAGCATACGTGGTGGCAAAAGTACTGCCATTTAATGGTTACCTCAAAGCAGGTACATTCCAGCCGAATTTTGGAATAAGAATAGACGACCACACCGCCTATACTCGAGGCGGCGATATGGGAAAAATCACTTCTGCACAAAATGGCTTCCCTTATAATGCACTTTATAATGAAACCGGAGTGGAGGCCGGATTTACATTTGGTGATTTTGCATTCTTTACTGTTAGCGCGGGTAAAAGTAATGTCAACACGTTGTTCAAATATGATCCTGCATACACGACTAACCTGATGCTGACACCTGTGCAGAATGATAATTTTAACCTGATGGTAGGGGGCAGTTACGCTGCTATGAAAAAGACCAACAATAATGACGGCAGTAAACTAAATGTTAATCTTGCCGGGATGTATCTTGGCGTTGGACTCAATGATTTTGCGCTACTCGCCGAATTTGACAATGCCGCGAATTACAATGAAAAAGATTCTGCGATGAGTGCGATGATGATTGAAGCGAGTTATAAAATAACAAAAGGGCTTGAGGCTGTTGTCCGTCTCGATAGTTTTTCCGGTGATGACCCGATGACAACTGACGGCACAGAACTAAAACTACAGCACTTGATTCTCGGAGCTGAATGGTTCCCATACAGTTTTATTGAAATCAGACCGCAATACCGCATCAATACTGAAAAACCCGACATAAAAAACAATGCATTCGTTATGCAGTTTCATTTCTTTTATTAAACCCAGTTTACGCATGACAAACTTCAAAAGTCTGTAACCTCTTCAATAACATGAGGTTAAGAACCCCTCTCCTTTAGAGGGAGAGGGGCAGGGGTGAGTGTCTTGTCCGGCTGTATATTTACAAAAAGGAAAAGAAAAATTATGAAAAAGGTAACAGACGAACGGATTAGAACCGAGTACAGCTCTGCCTTTAAACGGAAAGTTGTACAGGAAATAGAAGAAGGAAAACTCAGCGTTGAAGAAGCAAATAGGCGGTACGGAATAAAGGGGCATTCAACGATATCAAAATGGTTAAAAGCCATGGGCAATAATCACAAGATAGGCAAGGTTGTTCGAATAGAAACAGAAAAAGAATACGGAATAATGCGAGAGTTGGATTGCGAATAATTAGTTTAGAGAAAACAATCGAGGTGTTGAACCGGTAATACGGAGAGAAAGTAAAAAAAAAGTGCGATACATCGTCTTGGAAGAAATCTTGCAAGACCGGAAAGTGATGAGCAATTATACCGTATCAGAAGTATGCCGAATACAAAAGATGAGTAGACAGGCCTACTACCAGTACGAGCATCGCGTAGTAAAAAAGCGATATGAAGAAGAAATAGTAATTCAAATGGTACAGGAAAAACGGAAACGGCAACCGCGAATAGGTGTTCGGAAACTGTACCACATGTTGGAGTCTGAATTGCGTGCAATGGGAAGCAAGATCGGTCGAGATGGTTTATTTGCCCTATTACGAGATGAGGGTCTGTTAGTGCGGTTAAAACGAAAGAATTGCAGGACCACAAATTCGAACCATTGGTTCTTGGTACATACAAATTTGTTGGTGAATTTGTCAGTAACGTATACAAATCAGGTGTGGGTATCAGACATAACATATTTGAATACAGAGAACGGATTCGTGTATTTATCTCTGATAACTGATTATTATTCAAGAAAGATTATAGGCTATTCAGTAAGTCAGGGTTTGAGTATAGAGGGCAGCGTTGAAGCCCTACAGATGGCACAGGGGAAGACAAAGCTGTTAAAAGGAATAATACATCATTCGGACAGAGGAATCCAGTATTGCAGTTACGCATATACAGGGATACTGAAAAAGGCCAATATGATGATAAGTATGGGAGAGAGAGGGAACCCATATGATAACGCAATAGCAGAGCGAGTAAATGGTATATTGAAAATGGAGTTTTTACTTGATGAGCGATTTAAGGATATACAGGGAGCATTCAAGCGGGTGAAGGAGTCGATAGATATATATAATAAAGAACGCCCCCATATGAGCTTAAATTACCATACTCCCGAGGAGGTATATGAGGGTCTATAGTAAGGGGGAGGCCAATGATAAAAGAGTTGAAGGTATTAACTTCAGTCGCCTAGGAGGCTCCTTCAGTTAACACCTTCAACAGGGGGAATCCCCCCGAAATTGTGTAAACTAAATTTAGGACTTGACAGAGGTCGCAACTCATTGTTATTAAATGACTTATAGCAAACTTGCATAGCTATTGTATTATTTTGTGTGAAAAATATAACGGCTATCCTACAACCCGGAGGATAGCCGTTATTTTTTTAGCAGATGCTTATTTTGCTTCGAACATTTTAAGATTGTATGTCAGGGTAAAAAGATAATACCGCTTAAGGACTTCCGAGGTTTTATTTTCAATATAGGTTTCTGTTACATTCCGGTTAAGGCTCTTATTCTGATTAAGCAAATCAAATACGTCCAACCTCGCTTCAAGGCTGTTGTCGCTTAAAAATTTTGTTCCAATACCGGCATTCCACGTGTAGAATTTTTTATCAATTCCATCACCAAGCCCTGAATTGTAATTGTAGGCAAAGTCGCTTTTTATAAATGTCTCACCCCAAAATACCCAGTTACCCCCAACTGATGCATTGTGGATTATATACTCGTTGTCTGCAAGTATGACGGCATCATTTCTGGTTCGGTACCAAGTTGGCATATACGTAATTTTGAAATCGATATCCTCGCTAATATTGCTGCTGATATTCATTCCCGGCATGATGCTAACGGTTTTCGACTCATTTAGAATAGTGTTAATCCTTGCTGGTGTTACACTGTAATTAACCGAAGTGAACACGCTGAGATTACTCATAATGAATGATACTGGGAAGCTGTAATTAATAAAAGTCCGTGCAGAACTTGAACGGTTTAGATTAACAGGAAAGGTCAACTGCGCACCCGGCTGCAGCCATACTCCTCTGGGATGATAGAACGCGGTTGTTGCCGTGTAAATCTCGTTGCCAACGTAGTTCTTAGTTAGACTATAATTTAGCATGACAAAGAAGTTGCTGCCCGATTCTATTTCCGTGGAGAGATATGTCAGGTTAAGCCTGTGTGTCATTTCCTCTTCCAAATCAGGATTACCCGCCTTTAACTGTAAAGTATTTGAATTATCAATCGTGTTTTGCAGCTGGCTTACCGATGGGGCGTTGATATTAGTATTATACTGGAATCTGAAAAAATTTGTTTTCGAGAATCTATACATGATCCTTACCGTTGGCAAAAACTGAGCAAATGATTTGTAAACACCAAGCATCTTGGGAAAAGTCTGCTCGCCTTCAAGCCTTGAACGTTGATAATTCAATTCGGCAGATGCATTAAGACCCTCGTGTTTTATCCGGTATGCAGCCCCTGCCTTGGTGGTTTTATACACATTCGAATATAAATTCGAGAGCATCGTATCCTTTAGATTATAAGCTCCAGTAAGTGTATCAAAATCGGAGACATCCTTATCGCTTCTATCGCGGTTAAAGCTTTGGCTAAAATGCATTTGCAGTATCCCATCCTGATGCAGGGGTTCCGTATAATTAATGTTACCCGAGTAACCGTTTCCCCTGTTCAATTGATCAGTAAACTGGTCGTTATTGTCAATGATCGTGGCACCCGAGTAAAAAATTGTCTGTGAAATACGGTTCGCGTTAATGGTTTTTCTGTTACCGTTAAATGAAAAATTGGCAGACACTGTCCTTCCGGGAAGTTCAAATTTATGCCGTATAAGCAGCTCTGCTGATGCATTATAACCCTTTGTTTCCCGGTCATTGTGATTCTCTACCTTGTTCAGTAAGCCTGCTTGAGAAATGGTATTTGCATACGTGTTGCTGTTCGATTCATTATTCTGCGTATTTATTTTGGGAGTGAATATCAGCGAATTTAATGAATCAATGGTATATTCTAATCTGAAATTGAGGCGGTGATTGGAATTAGTACTAAGGGAGTTCGACTGCTCGTCATACATTTGCGATGCAGATTTACCGGCATAATATTCCCGGGTAAGAAACTGATCGTTACTATTGCGTGCAACATTAAAAAAATAATTACTGTTCAGTTGCACCTTGTTGTTCCAGTTATCAATATATCCAAGTCCGGTAGAATACGTTTTCGTATTACCATCCTGATTGCCAACCATAAAACCACTGCTCTCGCCAAACCTGTTCAGCATACTGCCAAAAGTATTTACCGCGTTGCGCACCATCCTGCCCATACCACCTCCGCCGCCGCCAAACATTCCACCTCCGCCGCCGGAGCTGCTCAAGCCCAGAATATCCTGCATGGCGAAATTTTGTTTGTTGACATTGTTG
>JACPGF010000090.1 GCA_016182615.1 Ignavibacteriales bacterium | reverse complement strand
CATACGCATACACGAATTCCATCGTGTCGCCTGGCTTAAAATTCCGTGGCCCGAAAGACATCAGCATCCTCCTGTCACCGGGAGCGAACCCTCCAGGCCAACCCATCGGCCCTTCGTACCAGCCTGATTTTGCCACCGGGTCACCGGGAACCATGAATTTTGTCACTTTATTGATCTGCCATGGATCGTACACACGGCCCCCATCCCAACGCAGCCCATTCATTTGATTATAGAGTTGCTCGCTTCCATCAGGATGGCCTTGCACGGGATCCTTGTATATTGAAGATGAGTTAATCCAAACATTAAAGGCTGCTATATTAAGTGCCTTGTAACCTCTTCTGTACCGCCCGTCAAAAAATGCACTGTCTGTTGTCGTTCCGGCAACAACGGGTGTTTGCACCGCAAAATATCCCAGGGAAGGCGGGTTCGCGCCATAACCTCTCGCGCTAACATCTTCATTATCGCCGTTATAAACATAGGCAAGGTTTTGCGTTGTATCGCAGCCAACATAATCATCCGTCCCATCGCCTAAATCCGGATCGGACCATATTGCCGTAAAAAAATCTTTTATACTTTTATTGCCTTTATTAAAAAGCTTTACTTTCTTAAACAATACATCCTTAAGCCCTGCCGAATTAAAAGCGAATTCTGTTACTTGCATCTCTATGCCCATAGGCAAAGCACCGTACAAAAATTTTGTCTTAACTGAATCAAGGTCATTCGCTACATACCAAAGCATCATATCGCCAATTATTTTCGGTTGATCAATCCCGCGTGTAAAAATGCCATCGCCATTGATATCTGTATATGGTGCGCCAATTTCAGCTGGCCATTCAGAAAAATCTAACTCATACATATCCCGTTCTGGGCCGGGCTCCAGTAATTGCCAGTTTTTTTTCAATTGCCAGATTCTAAACTTGCCATCATTGAGGTTTGCAGCCGATCCATCTGACAGTATATTTCCGGGTTGCAGCCCTGTTCTGTAAGCCGAGCCCCCGGCACGTTTTTCACTTCCCACTAACCCTGCCCAAAGAATTCCATCCTGAAAAACCGCTGTAGAAACAGCATTTTTGGGCCAGTATAATCCGGAAGTACCACTTGTTGAATTGTAAGAAGTTATTCCAACGTTGTAAACGTAGTGACTAATTTCATTTGGCGAAAATAGTGTACGTGTTTGGAAATATGTAGTAAAAATTGGGGATATAGCTGTAAGTGAGCTGTTAGAAAGCTTAAGCCTAGCCTTTGAAGTATTAAAAAATGTTAAAAAGCTCAGACTGTCTTTATTGGGTGGA
Source organism: Ignavibacteriales bacterium (assembly GCA_016182615.1). Lineage (GTDB taxonomy): Bacteria > Bacteroidota > Ignavibacteria > Ignavibacteriales > Ignavibacteriaceae > JACPGF01. The sequence continues at coordinate 7,170 of JACPGF010000090.1, read as the reverse complement.
AGATTGGTCAATATCTGTTTCCAGGTTTGCCCATCATCAGATGAGAAAAACAAGCTCAAATTTGCTGAAGCTACATTAGAAGAGAACCATGATACATAATTGATTGAATCAGAACTAAAAATACCGTTTTTAAGTGGACTATCAAAAAAAACGGCAGGTGTACCAGAATTGTCAAACCGGTAGATATTGTTCCCAGCAAAAATGCCGTTGTTTTCATCCAGAAAATACGCCGCCAAAAATTTGTTACGGATATTTGGTTTTTCAACTTTTATCCAACTTGCGCTACCATCAACTGATTTGTAAATATCATTCTCAGTACATATATAGCCCTTGCCATTACTGAACATCTGTATTTTCTTAAACACCATATCTGCTGGGAATTCATAGCTTAACCAGTTTAACCCGCCATCAGTTGTCTTAAAAATATTTCTTGTTCCGGCAGCTAAATATCCGGTAAGCTCACTAACAAATGAAATATCCATAATTGGTTTTGTCTGAGGGGTTGAAATTACCGTCCATACACCGCCGCCATTTGTTGTTTTTAACAGTTTACCAAGATTATCGCCTGCATATCCTGTCTGCCCATTTATGAAGAACATAGATTTAATTGTTTTGCATGCAGGAAGTGTTTGTTGTACAAACGATTGCCCTCCGTCGGTGGACTTTTTTATTATTCCCGACACAGCCCCACCGTAAACATAAAGATCATTTACCGATGCTGAATAAAACAAGAAATTACCATTACCACCGGTATTCGTTTTCTGTTGCCAACTTTGTCCACTGTTGGTGGATTCGAATAAAAATGTCTGATCAGTTATATATATCTTATTTATATCGGCCGCGGCAAGGCTTGTTATGTTAGATAGAGGCAGTGTGTCACGCTCTATCCAAGTAAGCCCTTTATCAGTTGTTATTTCTATAACCTTGTTGCCAGCTGTTATCACAGTGCCATTATTAAACCCTACTGCAAATTTTTGCTGGGTTGTCGGATAGGTAGCAACAGCAAACTGTGTCCTCACTTCCACGGTAAGCATTAAATAAAACACTAAAAACGCAAAAGATTTTTTCATCCTTCTACTCCACTTTTTATTCTAATAAAATTACATAAAAACAGTCATTACAAATTAACTAATTATAAGGTCTATTCCATGCCACAATATTCTCAAATACTTTTTCCAGTTGATTGGCAGTTTAAAAATACCAAAACTCTGTTATACCATCTCAATTCATACAGGAACAAACACGAGAAAATACACGTGTGGCTTCATTTCATCAACAACATCTTTTTAACAACACTGTTAACTCCGGCCTGTAGGCGGTAAAAATACACGCCGCTTGCCAGTTGCTTATGCTGTGCACTGTTAAACACAACTTCATGCGTTCCAGCCTGCTGCCAGCCATCGGTTAGTGTTGCAACTTCATTGCCCAATACATCATAAACTTTTAAGCTGACATTTCCCGCCTGTGCCAAAGAGTATATAATTCTGCTTGATGGGTTAAACGGGTTTGGATAGTTTTGCAGCAGGCCAAACTTCGGTATGCCTGTTTCTTGTTTTTCAATTGCTGTGGCAACAAGACCCGCGTATTGCTGGCTCACGGTATTTGCAAGCTCTTTCATTTTAGTAATACTGTTAATGTTGTTACTGCCCCGGCCGATAACATAAGCATAAACAAATTCCATCGTGTCTCCGGGATTAAAATTCCTCGGCCCGAAAGACATCAGCATCCTCCGGTCACCGGGCGCGACCCCTCCCGGCCAACCCGCCCCTTCGTACCAACCTGTACCTGCCACCGGATTTCCGGGAACAATGAACTTTGTCGGGGTTCCTCCTTGTATTGGGTCTAATATCGCAGATCCATCCCAGAGGAGCCCGTTTAAATTATTAAATAATTGCTGGCTTCCTGCCGCCTGCCCCAGCTCCCAATCTTTATAGAATGTACTTCCTCCAAGATAAAGATTGAAGCTTTCCATCCTGACAGCTTTATACCCTTTATGATAGCGGCCAAAAAAGAAAGCACTATCTGATGATAAGCCCATTGTTACCGGCGGTTGAACACAATAATAGCCAAGCGCGGGTGGAGTGTTTCCATAGCCATTTGCACCGGCATCATTACCATCACCGTTATAGACATACTCCAAATTCAACACGGTATCACAGCCAACAAAATCATCACTGGCATCACCCAAATCCGGATCTGACCATATACCAACATGATAATCGTTAATTGCCAAACTGCCCTTATTAATTAAGCAAACTTTTTTGAAAAGAACATTTTTCAAATCTGACGTATTATATCCAAATTCTGTTACCTGCATTTCGATCCCCATCGGCTGTGTACCTGCAAAAAAACTTGTCAGAGCTGGGTTAAGATCATTTGCTACGAACCATGCAGTCTGCTCACCAAGTATCCTTGGTTTATCCACACCGCGTGTAAAGCGCCCATCGTGGTTCACGTCTTCGAATGGTGCGCCAAGTTCACCTGGCCATGAATTATAGTTGCCCTCGTACGTGCTCCGTTCAGTCCCCGGCTCCAACTGGGCAGGCAAACCGTTCGGCAAGATATTACCCGGCTGCAGACCCGACCGGTAAGCGCTCCCGCCTGACCGTACTTCTGTCCCAATTTTTCCTGCCCATACAATCCCGTCCTCAAAAATTGCAGTTGAACCCATATCTTTGGGCCAATAAAACCCTGAACTGCTACCCATGCGGTTATAAGAAGTCAACCCGTCATTTTGAACATAATGGGCAATTTCATTGGGGCTAAAAAGAATAACCGGAGAATTTAATTTAATTGAAAACCGCGGAGATGTAGCACTTATTACACCACCAGTAAGTTTAACGAAAGCGTTTTGCGCATTAAGCAAACGCGGCAAAACAACATTATTTGTATCGCTTGGCAGATTGCTTAATATTTGCTCCCATGTTTGCCCGTTATCACTGGAAAGAAACATAGTAAGCCTGATTGGGGTAAGATTCGAAGAAAACCACGACATGGTAATTAAGTTTACACCGTATGTGCTATTCCTTAATGGTAAATCAAAATATACTGCCGGGGTTCCCGAATTATCCAAACGGTAGATGTTGTTTCCTGCAAAAATACCATTGTCCTCATCTGAGAAAAAAGCAGTAAGAAACTTATTGGCAATTGCCGGTGTAACAACTTTTGTCCAGCTTTGACTGCCGTCAATGGTTTTATAAATATTATTCTCATCACAAACAAAACCAGTGCCGCTGCTAAACATTTGCAGTTTTCTGAATACCAAATCCACGGGAAATTCATAAGTTGACCAGCTTAAACCGCCATCAGTTGTTTTAAGAACGTTTCTCGTTCCAACGGCTATGTAACCCAACATGTCGTTAATAAAGGAAATATCCTGAACTGGTTTTGTTTGATTGGTGGATAACATTGTCCAACTTGCACCGGCATTTGTTGTCTTTAACAAATTACCTAACTCATCACCGGCATAGCCGGTTTGCCCGTCTATAAAAAATATGCACCGTAATGGTTTGCAGGCAGGAATAGTGAGTTGTGAAAACGACTGCCCTCCATCGGTTGATTTTTTAATTATTCCGGCAAGAGCTCCCCCGGCTAAATACAGATCGCTTTCCGGTGCTGTATACAAACGAAAAGTACTGCCACCACCACCGCCCGTGTTCGTTTTCTGCTGCCAGCTTGTACCGCCATTTGTTGACTCATACAACACAGTACCGTCAGTGATGTATATGCCGTTTATGTTTTTGGCAGCTAAACCAATAATATTGGAAATTGGCAATGAAGGCAGCTCAGTCCAAGTTATGCCCTTGTCTGTCGTAATTTCCATAACTTTGTTTCCGGCGGTTATTACGGTACCGCCATCAAAACCAACTGATAGCTTCTGCTGCGCTGCCGGATAAGTTGCGACAGCGAATTGTGCCATCGCTTCCGCAACTGTCAAAAGAGAAAATACCAATAAACCAAATAATCTATTCACCCTGAACTCCATTTTTTTGTACTGATAAAAATGTTTAATCAATTATTTTAATAATACCTATTTCTTAAATAATTTGCAACCGGGACAAAGTGTGTTAATTTATCTCGATACATTGCGACCTCTTATTCCCACGCGTTCAAAACCTTGCTATGAGAATGCACCTTTACGGAGAGACTCCGGATTCATATTTTTAACTCTATTTCATCAACATCATTTTCTTAACAACACTGTTGGCACCAGCCTGCAGGCGGTAAAAATACACACCGCTTGCCAGTGTCTTTTTGTCTGCTGAAGAAAACACTGCCTGATGCCTGCCTGCAGCCTGCTCCTCGTTAACAAGGGTTATCACCTCGTTGCCCAGTATGTCATACACTTTAAGTGTTACCTTACCGCTTTCTGCCAACTGGTAATTGATTGCCGTGTTGGGGTTAAACGGGTTGGGATAGTTTTGCTCAAGGGTAAAACCACGTTGCGTAACTTTGTTGTCTTCCGCCGCGGTCAGTGTACTTACTGACAACGAATGATAATACGCCTGCGCAACCGGGACTAGTTCTTTCACTTTTGTAATCGCGTTTAATGAATTATCAGCGGTGTCCACCAGTATGGCAAAAGCAATTTCTTGCTTTTCACCCGGTGCAAAAGAAATTGGACCGCAGGAAATAAGCATTCTTCTATCCCCGTAACTCCAACTGAAATACATATCTGTCCAGCCTGAATAAGTAACAGGGTCTCCATCATAAGGATATACACTTGCTTGATGGGTAATTGGATTTATGTAGGGATTCCCGTCAGCTTTTTTCCCCCTTAACAGGTTATAAATCTGTATTGAACTTGCCGGTGTTCCTAATACCGGGTCAGGATCTACATTAAAAAATGGATCGCGAGTATGGTGCGCGAATGAGGTCATTGGAATGTTCTTACAACCGGTAACCCATTCCCAATTATAAAATGCGCTATCTGCGGGAGCCCCGCCAATTTTAGGGCCCTGCAAGATGGTAAATCCAACAGTTGGCGAGACGTGGCCATAAAACCCTGGGCAGTAACAATATCCAAGGTTTAATGGTACATCACAACCAACATAATTGTAGTCTCCAAGATCAACATTGGGGTCACTCCATGATCCAAGATAGAGCGAATCTATCTGTACTCCTGACCTGTTGAATAATTCATATTTCTTAAAAACAATGTTTTTCAACGAGTCGCTTTTTGACGCAAACGTTGTAATCCTTACTTCAATACCAACCGGCTGCGAACCGAATAAATAATTCGTTTTAACCGGATTAAGGTCATTAGCAATCAGCCATAATGTTTCATCACCAATCAAACCAGGTTTATCAATACCTGCATTATATGTACCGTCACGGTTTACATCTTCATAAGGTGCTCCCCATTGAAACGGCCAAGTGTTATAGTCCCGTTGTAACCTTGATTTTAGAATTGAAGCCGGTAAATTTTCCCAGTTCTTTTTAATCCGGTAAACGCCATTTTGCAAGTCGTTTGGGTCAGATGCAGTTCCGTTTGGTAAAATCCGGCCCGGCTGCATGCCAGACCTCAGGGTTACCCTGCCTGCATGAAGCATGCCGTTTTTATACCCGCCCCAGATTAAACCATCGGCAAAGACAATAGTATTACTTGCACCTTCACCACCCGGCCAGTAGACGCCGGCAGAAACTGTATCCGCTCCCCGCTGGCTCATAGCTTCTCTGTTTTGATAAACTTTTACTTGATTTGCAGCGAGTGCATTAATCTTTCTACTGCTGACTGCTGTAACTGCATTTGCAAAAGCAACTGGTGTACCCGGCCTGCTTGTATCGACAAATCGGAATGTGTACAAAGAATCGGCCACTGTAAGTGAAATTGTATTTTGCGTTGGAGGCAGGCCTGATGCGGCTGTTTTCCAGATACTGCTGTTATTAACCGAATACTGAATAGATAACCTGTTGATGAGTGAACTATTCCAGTGAAAGGTGACAATAGTATCTTCCACTGAGGTTTGTGCTAACTGAAACTGAGGTGTAACCGGGTTATAAAAATACGATCCGGCAGCAGAAGTTACGAATCCCGATGCCCTGTTAAAGCGGACAAATTTACTAATGCTCGAATCTGGCAAATGCATCGTGGTGTCCCATGAACTTCCCAAATCCGAAGAAACAGCTATGTGTTTATTTTCACCTAAAGCCCACAAATCAGTGCCATTCCAATGAATATCTAAAACTGCTCCTGTGCCCCAAATTTGTTGCTGTACCCAGTTTAATCCGCCATCAGTTGTTTTTGCAATTTTTCCGGCTTTACAACCAAGCCATCCTGTCAGGCTGTCTTTAAATTGCATTCCACCCCCGTCAACGGGAACACTTTGTACAATACTCCAGTTTTCACCCCCGTCAACCGTCCTATAAAAACTTCCCGGACGGTATGCCCAGCCATGTCGGCTGTCTGAAAAAACCAGTGGTTTAAAATATGTATTCAACTTTGCAATTGTATCAATTGAAAACCAGCTGTTTCCCCTGTCGGTGCTTCTAAACACAATTGATTTGATTGCAAAATTACCAAGAGCCCACAAAGTGTCTGTGCCTGATGAGGCAAAAGCAAAAACTGAGTGATTGTATCCAAGATATTTTAACTCCCAGATTTCACCGCCATTTGAAGTAAGAAATATACGGCCCGAATCAGCCGCAACATAACCATTATTCACATCTGTAAACACAATTTGATTAGCCGCTGCAGGAAAATAAAATTTTGAATGCCAGGAAATTCCAGCATCCGTGGTTTTATATACCCGAATATCCACACCGGATGCTAAAGCCCATCCTGTTTGTTCATTAATAAAACAAATATTTCGTGATGGTGTTGCTATAGGCATCCACTGCCCATGCATTGATACCACAAGCACAAAAAACACAATAAAAATATTTCTTACGATCCGCATAATTTTTCTACCAAATTAATTACACACTTAAAATTTTAGAATTTCACTTCATCAACATCATTTTCTTAACAACACTGTTGGCACCAGCCTGCAGGCGGTAAAAATACACACCGCTTGCAAGCTTCTTGTTATCTGCCGAAGAAAACACCGTTTGATGCCTGCCTGCAGCCTGCTCCTCGTTAACAAGGGTTATCACCTCGTTGCCCAGTATATCATATACCTTAAGTGTTACCTTACCGCTTTCGGCCAACTGATAATTTATAATAGTGCT
>JACPGF010000128.1 GCA_016182615.1 Ignavibacteriales bacterium | reverse complement strand
ATTGAGGACAGGTGAATAACTGACCGCTATCCAATGACTCTCTTTTCGATGGTACTTTTATCAGTAACCTTGTATTCACTTCCACCGAAAAATCAGGTGAACCCCTCTTTGCTCCGCGAGCCCGCCCGAGACGGCGGGTAAACAAGACTCGAATTTACCAACCAGTCTTGGTTGGCTTGCTCTCCGCGGTGGATTAACAGCCGAAACCCTCGAGGAAGATTTAAAATGAAAAGAGGCCTGATTTCTCAGACCTCTTTGCTCCGCGAGCCCGCCAATACAATCGGGTAAACAAGACTCGAAATTGCACTATTCAGCGGTGGATTAATTACCGAATTCTCTGATCAATTTAAAATGAAAAACCCCGAATATCTTCGGGGTTTTGGCTCCGCGAGCAAGACTCGAACTTGCAACCCTTCGGTTAACAGCCGAATGCTCCACCATTGAGCTATCGCGGAATTTTCAAACTTTTTGTGCGAGTCTTCGGTTAATCCGCCGCGGCGGACTCCACCATTGAGCTATCGCGGAATTTTGACATTTTTTATTTGATTTCTCAATTAAAAATTGTTCCGCAATTTAAGAAGAAAATGCAAATCAGGCAAGAGAGTAATGAAAAAAAACAAAAAAATATTAGAAAAAATTGTATAAATTCAATTTCTGTGCTTCTTTTAAGGTTTCAGGTTTCCCAATATCCATCCATCGGTCTTTGCTGTGCTCAAATGCGACTATTTTCTCTTTTTCTGCTACTGATAAATAAAAATCAACAATTGAAAATTTTTGCTCATCAGGAAACAAACCGAATACCCGCGGGGACATAACATGTATGCCGCTAAAGGCTAATGCTTGTAGTTCTCCGGAGTAATTACCGGTAATTTTTTCTTCACCATTTTTTGTGTTACGCCACCCGTGCAGGATTCCGGCTTCATCAAACAAAAAATAGCGGGAAGTGATCCTGTTACGCACGGCTAAGGTGCAAAAGGCATTTTTAGCAGTGTGAAAATCGTACATTGCTTTAAGATTGGTGTCACAAATGATGTCGCAATTATATACGAGAAATGGTTCGCTGCCGGTAAGAAATTGTTGAGCGTGTTTTAAGCCGCCGCCGGTATCTAAAAGTTTTTCAGATTCATCGGATATATGGATTGAAGCACCGAAATTGTTATTGACTTGCAAATAGTCAAATATCTGCTGCGAATGATGATGCACGTTGATAACAAGCTCGTTAAAGCCATGATGCTGCAATTTAAGTATGGCAAATTGCAATGCAGTCAATTCCCCGATTTGCACCAATGCTTTGGGAATTGTATCGGTAATTGGTTTTAACCTTGTACCAAGGCCTGCGGCAAATATCATTGCTTTCATGGCTTATTATTTGTCCTGTTCAACATGATGGAGTTTTACATGAACATCTGGAAAATTTTGCAGCATTGCAGCAAGCCTTTCAGCGCAGTAAACAGACCTGTGCCTGCCACCGGTACAGCCGAAACTGACCATTAAATTGGTAAACTTGCGGGATGTGTATAACTCAACCGATTGTTTCACGAGCCCGAAGGCATTCGTTAAAAAACTCTCAACTTCGCTTTCTTCCTGAAGGAATTTTTGTACTGCCGCGTCTTTACCTGTTAGCAGTTTGTATTGCTCATACCTGCCCGGATTGTGTATTGCCCTGCAATCGAAGACAAAACCGCCGCCGTTACCCGAATTGTCCTGTGGTATTCCTTTTTTATACGAGAAGATGTTAACCGAAACATGTAAGCGGTAACCCGATTTATGTGCTCCGCCAATCGCTTCAAGCTCCTTGGAAACGGTTATCTGCCGCAAAGCCTCTAACAAAGCAGGCACCTTTACCGGGAATGTAACAGATGTTAACAACCATTTCAGGTTTTCAATCGCGAACGGGATACTTTTAAGGAAATGTTCTTTTTTCTCGTAAAAACCTCTGAAGCCGTATGCACCCATTGCCTGCATTATGCGGATAAGCACATAACCAAAAAACATTTGGACAAATCCGGATTCATTTACTTCTGTATATTTTTTCAGGGTGCCGATGTAATAATGTAAAAGCTCGGTTCGCACTTGTGGCGGTAAATCAGCTTTTGCATCAAAGAGCAGGGAAGCGAGGTCATAATGCAGTGCCCCGGCTCGTCCGCCTTGGTAGTCGATAAAGTAGGGTTTGCCGTCTTTGAGCATGATGTTACGGGACTGAAAGTCGCGGTACAAAAAATAATCACAGTCGGCAGCTAAGAGATAATCGATGAAAGTGTTAAAATCAGTTTCAAGTGCCTGTTCATCAAAAGGTATTTTGCCGAGTTTAAGGAAATAGTATTTGAAATAGTTCAAGTCCCACATCATCGACTGTTTATCAAACCGTTCACGCGGATAACATTTGGTGTAATCAATATCCCTGCCAGCGGTAATCTGGAATTCAGGCAGGACATCAAGCACCCTTTTATACACATCAACAATCATCGGTGAAAACTCTTCCTCCTGCCGCATCGCGGAGATGAAGGAGAATAATGTTACATCTCCCAAATCTTCTACCAGATAAATATCAGATTCTTCATCCTTAGCAAGTATGGCGGGTACTGGCAGCCCTTTGCTTAAAAAATGCTCCGTGAATGAAATAAAGGCAGTGTTTTCCTTTTTATCTGAATTATAAACACCAAGTACCTGTTTGTGGACACTTTTCATCCGGTAATACTCGCGGTACGAGCCGGAAGGAGGGAGCGGCGTCCATTCAGACAATTCCTCACCACACCATTCACGAAAAAGATTGGTTAATATCGATTTTTTATCTACTTGCATATCCGTCATTTCCTAAAAAAACTTGCCCAAATTACTAAAAAGTGCCGTGGTATCGAAGGAAAAACAGAGTCATTGCGAAATAATAAAAAAAATTATTACGGTTTTCGCTCTACTTTACCTAATTTTGCACATAGTTTTCTGAGACAAAATAATCTTTTCTTCTGGTGTTCACGTGAATGAACCCTGTCGGTTCAGGCAATGGTGTCAAGTTAAGAATTTTTTCTTAAATTGGGCATTGCAGCTAAGTCCCCCTTTTTGAAAAGGGGGTGCCCGAAGGGCGGGGGAATCGTTTTTAGGCAATGTTTATATCGCTAAAACAATTCTCCCGTCTCGCTAAAGCGATCCACCCTCCTTTCAAAAGGAGGGACTTAGGAGTTAAACATATTTTTTTCTTAAGTTGACACCATTGCGGTTCAGGAGCGATGAACAAAAGAAGGAATACCGCAGATTCTGATATTGTCATTCAGGAATTACATTAATTTAATTCCGGACACAATTATGTGCAATTATCGCAATTTGCTAACTGTACTTTCAATTAGCCTTATGTTTTGTGGAATAGCTGTTCCACAAGAAGTTAATTTTACCACTAGTAATCTCCCCATCTTTATTATTAATACTAATGGCATACCAATACCCAACGAGCCTAAAATAACTGCTGACATGAAAGTTATTTACCGCGGCGCCGGTATAAGAAATTCTGTTACCGACACAGTTTATCATTATAACGGGAAGATTGGAATCGAGATACGCGGTTCATCTTCGCAGCAATTCCCCAAAAAACAATACAGTGTTGAAACCCGTGATATTGCAGGGAATGATATTGATGTTGCTATGTTAGGTTTTCCTGCTGAATCAGACTGGATTTTGTATGCCCCTTATACCGATAAATCGATGTACAGGGATGTGCTGGTTTATCAGCTTGCAGCAAAACTTGGCGGTTATGCTTCAAGATATAAGTTTTGTGAAGTGATGCTGAATAATGAATACCAGGGTGTGTATGTGTTATTCGAAAAGGTTAAAAGAGATAAAAACCGTGTCAATATCAGCAAATGCGAAACAGCTGACACAACGGGTGATGCATTAACCGGTGGTTATATTTACAAAGTTGACAAACTTGACGGATCGGATAATCAAGGGTGGTATTCCGATTTTTTACCATTCCCGAACTCGCCCTCGAGAATATTCTATCAGTATCATTACCCGAAACAGGAGGACATCCGCCCCGCGCAAAAAGTTTACCTGAAAAATAAAGTGCACGATTTTGAAGCAATAATGAACATGACAAATTTTGCCGATACTACTTCAGGATATCCATCCGTTATTGACATTCCATCATTCGTTGATTTTTTTATATTGAATGAATTATCTAAAAATGTGGACGGCTACCGGTTAAGCACCTATTTTAACAAGGACAGGGACAGTAAAGGCGGCAAAATTAAAGCAGGTCCCGTGTGGGACTTTAATTTGGGATTTGGTAATGCAAACTATTATGACGGCTGGAAAACAGATGGTTTTGTTGTGCATTACTTGTATCAAATTTTGCCGACAGTTTCCGGTGAATGGTTTTTTATGCCCGCGTGGTGGTACAAATTGTTTAATGAACAAAAAATGTTTGCAAGCGTGAAGAGCAGATGGACTACTCTCCGTAAGACCGTTATTAACGATGCGTATCTTTTTTCGGTTATCGATTCACTTACCCTTGAACTTAACGAGGCACGAGCCAGAAATTATGAAAAATGGCCGATACTTGGGACGTGGGTATGGCCGAATTATTTCGTTGGTAATACTTATGGTGAGGAATTAACCTATTTAAAGGTGTTTATCCATAACCGCATACTTTGGCTTGATGGAGCCTTTGGATATAATGCAATAACAGATGATATAAACATGCGTCCGGCAACAGCCGTATTGATGCAAAATTTTCCTAACCCGTTTAATCCATCAACTGCCATTCGTTTTCAACTATCGGCTGCGGCTAAAGTTCAGCTTACCATATTTGATATTTTGGGAAATATTATTTGTTCACTGGCCGATGAATACCGTCCGGCTGGAATGCATACCATCAACTTTTCCACAGAAAAGTATCCCGGTTTAAGCAGTGGTGTCTATTATTATCAGTTAAAGACGGGAGAAGTTACACTTTCGAAGAAGATGCTCCTTTTGAAGTAGCTATATAAGGATACACATGAAATTTGATAGTTTCGCAGAAAGCATCCGCAATTTTCATATATTTCAAGTATAATTATTACAATTTTATGGTTAAAACATGTTTAATAGATTCCTCCCGAAAGAAGAAAAATATTTTCAGGATTTTAAAGAAATCATTTCCTACATTCAGGAAATGGCACGGATAACAAACGAATTTTTTTCTGCCGAAACGTACGATAAAGATATATTTCTAAAGCTTAAACCGATAGAGCACCGCTGCGATGAGATTTCACAAAGGGTAATAAAAAGGTTAAATAAAAACTTTATTACTCCCTTCGACAGGGAAGATATTTACACATTAATAAAAAGAATCGATGATATTGGTGATATCCTGCTTGGTGCGTGCGCACGTATTGATACCTACAGTTTGGAACAACACGTGGATGGTGCAGAGAAGATTACCGCTATCATTTTTTTACAAACAAAGGAACTTGAAGTTGCGCTTCAGGATCTGCATAAACCCAGTTCACAAATTGTTGAGTGTAAGGCTGTAAGAGATCTTGAATCGGAAGCAGATAATGTCTATCGCGCCTCCCTGAAAAAACTGTTCATTGAAGAGAAAGATCCAATTACACTGTTCAAGAAAAAAGAAGTATTGGAAATGTTAGAAAATGCTGCTGACAAATGCCAGTCAACTGCTAACATTATTATCCAAATACTAATTAAAAATTCGTAGTACAGGTAATTAAATATGGTTTTATTACTCATTATCATTGCTCTTGCGCTCATTTTTGATTATATCAACGGGTTTCATGATGCTGCCAATTCAATCGCAACGGTTGTTTCTACAAGGGTATTAACACCCCGGCAGGCCGTAGTCTGGGCTGCTTTCTTCAATTTTGTTGCGTTCCTTGTATTTGGTACTCATGTTGCTACTACCATCGGTAAAGGCCTTGTCCATGCTGATGTAGTTGATTTAACCGTTGTTGGCAGCGGATTAGTCGCAGCCATCATTTGGAATCTTGCAACATGGTGGCTTGGCATACCATCAAGTTCATCACATACACTTGTTGGTGGATTTGTGGGTGCTGCAATCGCGAAAGCGGGGATTGGGTCTATCTTCATCGATTCAGTTTTAAAAATTATCTTTTTTATTTTCCTTGCTCCTATAATTGGCATTATCGTTGCCTTTATCTTCTCAATTATTACATTGCATATATGTAAAAATTTCGCCCCTTCAAAAGTTGATAAATATTTCAGAAGATTACAATTACTTTCTTCAGCTGCCTACAGTTTAGGGCATGGTGCAAATGATGCGCAAAAAATGATGGGCATTATTTTTATCGCCTTGGTTTCTACCGGTTATGCACAGATTACTGACGAAATTTCACTTTGGATTGTTCTGTCATGCCATGCCGCAATTGCTTTAGGAACGCTATCCGGAGGATGGAGAATTGTGAAAACAATGGGTCAGAAAATAACCAAACTTCGCCCCTTTGAAGGATTTAGCGCGGAAACAGCTGGTGCAATAACGTTGTTTGCAACCGCAGCTTTTGGCATCCCGGTTAGTACAACTCACACTATTACTGGTTCAATTATTGGAGCAGGAATTACGAAGCGGTTATCTGCCGTGCGCTGGAAAGTGACCCTAAATCTTTTATGGGCCTGGATACTTACTATTCCCGTATCAGCAGCTCTGGCAATTGGTATTTACAAATTAGTCATATTATTTAAATGAGTTAGTGAAAAGAGGTGAATACCTGCAATTCACCTCTTTATTTCAAAATTATTTCTGATCCATAACCTTATTCTGATGATTGATACTTTCCATGTGTACTGCTTCAAGGTAGCTTTTAATAAACGCGGGACTCAGTCCTAAATTTCCGCCTTTTTTTGTCTCACGGTCAATAATCTCGTTCCATCTTGCAGTTTGCAGGATAGTGATGTTATTATCTTTTTTGTATTGGCCGATTTTATCCGCTATCTGCATGCGTTTGCCAAGCAGATCTAGCAATTCGTCATCAATATGGTTTATTTGTTCACGCAGCTGCTCAAGAGCTGAGTTAAAAGTTGCCTCATCGCTTAACTCTTTTCTCCAAATGATTGTGTCTAAAATGTTTTTGAGTTGCTGTGGTGTAACCTGCTGTTTTTTGTCGGTCCATGCACAATCGGGGTTGATGTGGCTTTCAATCATCAAACCATCATAATCCAAATCGACAGATTTTTGCGCGACTGCCTGAATAATATCCCGTCTGCCCGAAATATGAGCCGGGTCGCAAATCATTGCTAGTTCCGGATTCCTGCGCCGCATTTCAATTGCAAGATGCCACATAGGGGCATAGCGGTATTCGGTATTGCCAAAAACACTAAACCCGCGGTGTATAAGTCCTATAGTTTTTATACCGGCTTGAGCAATCCGTTCAAGGGCACCGGTCCATAATTCAAGGTCAGGGTTAATCGGGTTTTTAATAAAAACAGGGATGTCAACTCCACGCAATGAGTTCGCAATTTCCTGCATGCTGATAGGATTAACTGTCGAGCGGGCTCCAATCCAAATTGCATTAACATCAAAATGCAGTGAGTCTTCAACTTGTTTGGTATTTGCAACTTCTACCATATACGGCATGCCGTATAATTCACGCGCTTTTTGCAGCCAAGGCAGCCCTCTTGTACCAATCCCTTCAAAAGAACCGGGGCGGGTCCGCGGTTTCCAGATGCCCGCACGGAATATGTCACCGACCTGCAGCCTCGCGAGCTCCTGAGCCGTTTCCAAAACCTGTTCTTCGGTTTCAGCACTGCAAGGCCCTGTGATGATGAGAGGGCGTTTTTTTAATATTTCCTGGATTGAGTTACTCATGGTACTATGCTTTCATAATTAAATTATTTTAAAATTCGTTTTATATCATTTGCCTGTTCAAGCAGTTTATGCAGCGTTTCGTATTCTTCCATTTCAATCAGTTTTTTCATTTGCTTCAGATAATGAATCTGGTCATTAAGAACATCAAGTACGTTGCTTCTGTTTTCTTTAAAAATTGGTACCCAAGTATCAGGGTTACTTTTTGCCAGTCGCACGGTGCTCTCAAAACCACCACCGGCAAGCTGAAAAATTTGTTCTTCTTCTTTTTCCTTGTCAAGAACGGCTAGTGCCAGTGCAAACGAAGTGAGATGCGATATATGGCTTACGTATGCAGCGTGTAAATCATGGCTCTGCGCATCCTGGTAAACAATCCGCATTCCTAAAGAGCGGTACAAAGTTTCAACAGTAGCCACAGCATCGGGATCGCTTAACTCAGGATTACAGATTACCGTTATTCTATTCTTCATACCACCGGAAATTGCAGCATCTGGCCCGCTATACTCCGTGCCCCAGATTGGATGCGTTGCAACAAAACGGGAACCATTTTTATGAGCTTTGGCAATTGCAAAAATCGCGTGTTTTGTTGAGCCGACATCGATAACTGTTTGATTGGTTACCTTGTCAAGAACAGCGGGAATTATTTCAACGGTACTATCTACAGGAATAGCAATAATTACAACATTACATTTTGCAATTGCTTCCTCCAAAGGCAAGGCTTTATCGATAATTCTTTTTTCCAATGCGATTTTAAGATGCAGTTCAGAATTATCCACACCAATAATTTCTGAAGCAAATCCCGAATCTTTTAACGATAAGGCAAATGAACCGCCTATGAGGCCGGTTCCAATAATTGTTACTATCATAAACTTTCTTGTATCCTTTTATATGCTTCGGCCAGTTTCTCGGCAGGGGAGCATAAACTTATCCGGATGTATCGGTCACCTGCCGGCCCAAAAATTCCACCCGGCGTTATAAAAACCCGGCATTTTTCAAGTATTGTATCACTATAGGTAAAGCCACTCATTTGGTCATCCGGTATTTTAGCCCACAAGAATAACCCCGCTTGGCTTTCGGAAAATCTACATTTGAGCAACTCCAAAATTTTTGCCGCGTGAGTTCTCCTTGCTGAATAAACTTTGTTGTTCGATGCATACCACTCACTATCCAATCCAAGCGCAGTAACGGTTGCTGCCTGCATCGGCTGGAATGAACCGCTATCCATGTTGCTTCTGAACCGCATAACGGCATTAACAAATTCCTGCTTACCAAACAGTGCCCCGATGCGCCAGCCAGCCATATTGTGTGATTTGCTAAGCGAGTTTAATTCAATTGCATTGTCTTTTGCGCCTTCTATATGAAATATACTCATGGGCACCGGGTTCAGGATTAGCGAGTATGGATTATCATGACATAAAAGGATATGGTACTTTTTTGCAAAGTCCACAAATTTCTTAAAAAGGGCAGTGCTTGGCAAAGCTCCGGTAGGCATGTGCGGATAGTTTATCCACATTAATTTAACACTGGTTAAATCTGTGTTTTCGAGTGCCGCGAAATCCGGTTCCCAATTGTTGTTTTCATCCAGATTATAGAAAACACATTCAGCCTCGGCAAGTTTTGTTGCTGCCTGATAAGTCGGGTATCCGGGATTTGGCAACAGCACTTTGTCACCTTTATTCAAGAATGTCATACTAATGTGCAATATGCCCTCTTTACTGCCTATCAGTGGTAATATCTCAGTAGCCGGATTAATATCCACATGATAAATTAATTTGTACCAATAAGCAAAAGCTGTGCGCATGGATAAGAGGCCTTTATATGATTGATACCCATGCACATTTGGTTTAGCCGCTTCAACAGCCAATGTATTAATCACGTCAGGATGCGGGGGCAGATCCGGACTGCCAATGCCCAAATTAAGCACGGGAATGCCGTGCTTATTCATTTCATCAATTTCCATCAGCTTTTTAGCAAAAAAATATTCGCTAACGCCATTTAATCTTTTTGCAAGTTGCATTAATATGTTATTCCTTTCTTGTACATTCCGTACGTTTGGAATGCCAAAGTCTGTTTGCTTATCTTTTCAATCACTTCTTTTGCAGCTTCAATATTGTCAAATTCCATATCGACATGAAAAAAATATTTCCAATCACTTCCCGGAATAGGGAAGGATTGCAGTTTACTAAGGTTCATCCCGGCTTCTGCAATTTGAGTTAGAATTTTTGCAAGGCTTCCTCTTTCATGTTTCGCTTCAAAATAAAAAGAAGCTTTATTTGCATCTTTAGCTTTTTCATAGGTTCCCGGCAGTTTAATTACTAAAAACCTAGTGTAGTTATTCTTCATGGTATGAATGTTTGGAGTTAATATTTTTAGACCGTATAAATCGGCAGCAAACTTACCTGCAATAGCCGCAACATGTTTGGCATGGTGTTGTTTAACCAATTTTGCAGAAAGTGCAGTATCTTCGGTTTCCACAAGCCTCCAATCGTGCTTCTCCAAATAGTCCACGCACTGCATCAATGCCATCGGGTGGCTGTGAACTTCACGAATATCCTGTATTTGTACATCCGGATTGACTAACAGTTGCTGACGGATATGTAAATATAATTCGCCAGCAATCTCCAATCCGTTTTTCTGCAGCAGCGTGTAATTTGGTAAAATACTTCCGGCAATCGAGTTCTCTATTGCAATCAAACCTCCGGATGTAAACTTCTTATTCGCAGCTTTTTTAAAAGCCTCGCGGAATGTATCACATGGAAGAACCGTGATATCTTTACCGAAATAGTGATTTGCAGCTTCATGGTGAAAACTGCCTTCGTAACCTTGTATAGATATAGTTTGTTTCATAGGCAAAAAAAACCCGGCTGTGTAAGCCGGGTATCTAATTAATTATTCAAAAGTTTATTCTTGACAATAATTACCCGGCCCACTGAGGTGGTAGTAAAAATAAAAATAATAACGGGTAACGTTTAATATCTGATTCATAATGATTTCAATATAAAAAGTTTCTTGTGGAAATGCAATTAATTTCTGTTATATTTAAAAATATATGTATTTAACTCAGAAATAGTGAAGATGTGAATGGAAAGCGGAACTGAGAAAAGCGAGAAGTACAAAAAATTAACAGGCGACATTTTCGGAGGCAGTGCCTCGATGTTGGTTGCCTTGCCATCAGCAATTGCATTCGGCCTCATCATTTATGCGCCGCTAGGAAAAGAGTTTTCCGGTATGGCCGCCATTGGCGGTATTCTGGGCACAATCGCAGTCTCGTTATTCGCAGCCCTTTTCGGTGGCACAAAAAAACTTATATCCGCACCTTGTGCACCTGCAGCCGCAGTACTCTCCGTATTTGTAACCGAATTAGTCCGGACAAACAGTATTCCTCATAATCTTATTCCTCTCTATATTTTAATTGTTGGTTTTTTTGCCGGAGTTGTACAGCTAATTATTGGCAAGATTGGCGGCGGCAGATTCATAAAATATATTCCATATCCCGTTGTTGCCGGTTATTTAAGCGGCGTAGGTGTACTTATTTTTATCGGTCAGTTCCCCAAATTTTTGGGGATAAATAGTACCATAAAAATACAGCAGGCAATAATGCAAACCGATTTGTGGCGTTGGGAAAGTATCACAGTCGGTCTGGTAACAATTGCTGCTATGATTTTTGCACCGAAGCTCATAAAAAAAATTCCAGCAGCAATTGTTGCATTAATTAGTGGTTTACTAACCTACTTTATTGCCGGAATTTTTAATCCCTCCCTTTTAGTTTTAGAAAATAATCCGTTTGTTATTGGAACAATTAATGCTGCTCCAGTGGACATCTTAAATATTTTTGCACAAAACTGGGGCTCGATACTGCAACTTGATATTACAACAATGGGAATGCTTGTAGTGCCAACTTTAACCCTTGCTGTTTTACTATCGATTGATACGTTGAAAACGTGTGTAGTGCTGGATGCATTGACGTATTCGCGTCATGATTCAAACAGGGAATTGTTCGGGCAGGGATTGGGAAACATTACCTCTGCCTTAATTTGTGGAATACCCGGAGCAGGTACCATGGGAGCCACTTTGGTAAACCTTAACAGTGGCGCAAGAACAAAGTACTCCGGAGTTGTGCTTGGTATAAGTGCCTTATTGGTGTTGCTCATTCTTGGAGGGTTGGTAGCTTGGATACCTTACGCTGCACTTGCCGGCATTCTATTAGTTGTTGCGGTGCGTATGCTCGATAAAAAAAGTATTGCACTCCTTAAGCACTCCTCAACCCGTTTTGATTTCTTCTGTATTCTGTCTGTGGTCATTTCTGCCGTATCGATGAGTTTACTTGCAGCTGCAGGAGTTGGAATAGCCTTTGCTATAATTTTGTTTCTCAGGGAGCAGATTCGTTCATCGGTTATCAGGCGCCGTGTTTTCGGGGATCAGATTTTCTCGAAAAAAATCAGGCTTGCCAGTGAGATCGATGAACTACAAGAGAAGGGAAAGGATACAATTATTGTTGAACTGCAGGGGCAGCTTTTCTTTGGCACAGCGGATCAATTATTTTCTGAATTGGATCCGTATCTAAAAACATGCAAATATGTTTTGCTCGACATGAAAAGGGTTCAATCAGTTGACTATACGGCAGTTAATATGCTTAAACAAATTCATGCCCGTATTAAAAAAACAGGAGGGAATCTGGTCTTTTCATCAATTCCATTAAACCTTCCTACCGGCCAAAATGCCAAATCATATCTGCATGATCTTGGACTAACCGAAACTGAAAATCTGAAATTTTTTAACGATTTAGACGGGGCACTTACATGGATCGAGGATGATATACTTAAAACGGGTGAAACTGAGGATTCAGACTCCATTGTTCCGCTGCAATTAAATGAGTTTGAATTTTTTGATGGACTGCCTGTTGAGGCACTGGAGACATTACAAAAATGCATGACTGCGAAGAGTTATGCTCCGGGTGAAAAGGTATTTGAAATTGGGGAGGAAAGTGACGAAATATATTTTATCCGTAAAGGAATGATAAAAATTCTTTTGCCACTTGCTCAGGGTATAGAACACCACCTGATAACTTTCCCAACAGGAGGATTGTTTGGTGATATGTCCTTTCTTGACAAGGGTGTACGCTCTGCACTTGCTGTTGCAGTCAATAATACAGAATTGTATGTTATTTCGAGAGCTGATTTTGAATCCGTAAAGAGCCAGCATCCTGAAATCGGCAGCATCTTCTTTGAACGTCTCGCAAAAACTATCGCGAATAGAGTGCGTCAAAATAATATTGAATTAAAAGCTTTACAAGAAACTTAAAACAACATGGAGTATGAATGAAATCGGTGTATAACAAAAGTGATCTGTTGGAAATTATAGCAAGATTGGATAAAATTTCCACAGGGTCTGAACGGCAGTGGGGTACGATGGGACCTGCACAGATGCTTGCACATTGTACTGAAGCATTAAAAATACCGGCAGGGGAAAGTAAACCACCCCGGCTTTTTTTAGGAAGAATAATTGGCAGTGCTATTAAAAACATTGCGCTCTCGGAAAAACCGTTCAGAAAAAATTCTCCAACTGATCCCAGTTTTGTTATAAAAGAGGAGAAGGATGTAAATCAGGAACGTGAAAAATTGAAATATTTGCTTGAAAAATTTCATCAAGCTGGGATTGAAAAGTGCAGCGATCACCCACATACTTTTTTTGGAAAGTTAACCCCGGAAGAATGGGGTGTATTAGGATATAAGCATTTGGATCATCATTTACGTCAATTTGGATGTTAGGAATAATAATGCACCTTTAGTTTGCAATAACTGAAGGTGCATTTAATTTATTTTGCTAAAAGAGTATGTACTATTGGTTTTAACCCCCCAAAAAAGAATTCAACAGCAATTACCATCATGATAAGCCCCATTAACCGCAGCATTACATTGTTACCGGTTTCTCCAAGGAAGCCGATTATTTTCGATGAGCCAAGCAGTATAATATAGGTTAACAACATTACAACCGCTATCGCGAAAAACAGTGCAATCTGCATGTAGATGTTTACTGCCTGTTCCATGAGAACTATTGAGTTGGTAATAGCACCCGGACCGCATATCATTGGAATCGCGAGTGGTGTGATAGATATATCGTTAACATACGATTTAATTTCAGAGTTTTTTATTTTAACCTGACCTATCCGTGCCTGAAGCATATCCATACCCATGCGAAAAAAAATCACTCCACCAACAATTTTTAAGCTGTTAACTGAAATACCGAAGAACTGGAAGAGAAATTGCCCGGCAAGCGTAAAAGCGATAATGAGAGCCAATGAAACGATTGATGCATTTTTTGCCGTTTTTACCCGGTGGGCAGCATCCAACTCGGCAGTCATAGTCATAAACACGGGCATGGTTGCCAATGGATTGATAATGGTAAAAAATGATGTAAAACAGATTAATCCAAATTTGATAACGTCAGTCATATTTCCAACAAAATGAATAATTGCAACTTTATGATACGGAAAAACTGAAAAAGTTTGATATCCAATGAAGCAATAATCGGGAAAACAATTTCAAATAATAAAAGGGAAACTTTTGAGACAACTAACTATATTCTGTATTTTAGGATGTTATTAGTGCATGATTTGATTTACGAGAGAATATGAAGACGCGGCTTATGAAAGTGGTATTTTTGATAATTTTGACCTTACCTTTTTTGCTTTTCCCACAGAAAAGCTCAGCTGGTAAACCCAACCCAGTAGATAAAAAACTGGAGACATTGTCTGATAAGGATAAGCTCGCATATTATGTTACATTATCTTATGCTTTCAGAGACTCGTTGGCTCCTGATGGAATGCGCCACCTGCAGGATGGTCTTGCACTTTCGAAGAGATTAAAGCAGAGGGAAAGTGAAGGAGAAATTCTTGCCAATCTTGCATTCAGGTATATGTTATTGTACGATTATGAAAACTCTTTAAACTGTGTTGTTGAGGCCTTAAAGATTGGCACCGAATATAATAGCCCTAAAATTTTAGGGTCAGGATACAATGATTTAGGACTTTATTATTATTACAGGGGGTCATACGACAAATCATACGACTATTTTTTACGTTCTTTGCGTTTTCGGTCAAAATCAGGTACAAAAAAAGAATTAGCAGCAACATTAAACAATACCGGTCTTGTTTTCCTTCAGATAAAAAACTATGCATCTGCATTAGATTATTTTGAGCGTTCGTTGACTTTAAAAAATGAATTAGAGGACAAACGGTCAGTTGTCCGGACTATCTGCAATATAGCGCTCTGTTACAAATCGACAGCGGAATATGAAAAAGCTTACAGGATAATTGATTCCGGTCTCAAGATATGTGAAATTTCAAATAACAGTGGCGGCAGGTCACTCCTTTATAATATATGGGGTGATATTCTTTTATTGCAGGGCAAACCTAAAGAAGCTTTGGCAAAATATAAGGCTACACTGGCAAACTACAATTATCTAAGGTTTAAAAAGGGTACCGGAGCCGTTGATATTTGCCTTTCTTTGAGTAGATATTATAAAGCTGTTAATAACTCAGCTTTGGCAGCCAAATATTTAGATACTGCTCTTTTTATTGCTAAAGAATCGAAACTCAATGGAATGTTACCACGGATATATAATGAATTGAGCGAGAATTACGAGTTACTGCAAAATTTCAAACTTGCGTCAGGTTACCGGAAATTGTACAGTGATTCAAAGGACTCATTGTACAATCTTGAAAAAAACCGCGTAATTACGGAGATGCAAATATTATACAGCGTGGAAGAACAAGAAAAAGAATTGCAGGCGAAAAAAACGGAATTGTACTTCTTCTATTTTATTGGTGCTTTTTTTACCCTTGTCATTATCGCTTTGTTTTGGATGCTTAATCAGAAGAAAAAAAACCATGCAAAATTACTGGCCAAAAATGCTGAGATACTAGAACAGCAGGCACTGCTTTCAAGAACAAATGCAGCACTCACTGCAAGTGAAATGATAACAAAACAATATGCCGAGGAACTAAAAGAAATAATTGCAACTAAGGATAAGTTTTTCTCAATTCTTGCTCATGATCTTAAAGCACCTTACAATATCATCCTTGGTATTGCTGAGATAATAGCTGAGGAAAGCGGTAAAATGGCCCCTGAAGATATAAAATCGCTCTCGCAGCAGCTTTATGAAACTGCGGTTGTACAATACAGGCTGCTTGAAAACCTTTTAGAATGGGGCCGGTTTCAAAGAGACAAAATCATTTTTAATCCAGAATGGTTCTCCCCAACCGAAAGTGTCGAGATTGTAATTCAAATACTTTCCGGACTCGCGGATAAAAAGGGGGTCGTTATTAGAAGCAGCATCAGTCAATCATTAAAACTGTATGCTGATAGAAATATGTTTGAGACTATGGTTCGTAATCTGCTGAGTAATGCGATAAAATTTTCTTCCAGAAATCAACTCATCGAGATTAACGCGGAAAAACAAAACGGATCAACCGTCTTCGAGTTCATTGATAATGGTGTCGGCATACCGGCAGAACAAATTGATGCATTATTTAAAATCGAACAGACAGTTTCAACGCCCGGCACAGATAAAGAAAAGGGAACCGGACTTGGTTTGATATTATGTAAAGAACTCATCGATAAACACAAGGGCAGTATAGAAGTCGATAGTAAATTACAAGTTGGTACAAAAGTTAAAGTTGCTTTTCCGGATACCACTTCTTAATTCAGATAACTTTTCCATGTAACTGGCTTGTTTTTTTTACTGAAATTCAGTGTAAGTTCTTTGTGTAGAAATCTCTGATCGTGCGATAGTATTTCGAACCGCCGATTTCGGAGATATTGTTATGATCAGCACCATAAATTGGATACCAAATTTTTACACTTGATGAAATATTATCAAATACTCTTTTACCGTATTGATAATTGATCCTGTCGTCATTCAATCCTTTTTTCAGTTTCAATGAGTGCTTTATCCACTATCCAAGGCAACGATATATAAGTAATTTTCTTGAAATAATCATGAATGGTTTCCCGTAAATTGCCAAAGCAACTTTGTACAACACCAGCTTTAATCCTCCGGTCAATGCTCATTACCTGTACAGTAATCGCTGCCCCCAATGAGTTTCCGAAAAAGCCATATGGTTGAGAGTGAGGGTAACGTACTATTGCACTATCAATAATCGTTTGATAGTCAAATTTTTCATAGTACCCGAATGTACAATTTATCCCGGTGCTTTCACCATGAGCCCTATGATCGAACAGGATACAATTATACCCTTCAGATGCAAACTTCACAGCCATCGGTATCATTGAAGTTTTTGAATCTCCAATGCCATGTAGCAAGAATATTGTTCCTTTTGCAGGCTGCAGATGAGTATAAACAAACCAACCTTTTAATTCGATGGAATCCTTTGTCCAAACATTAAATTTTTCGTAATGTAATTTAAACAGATTTGACATTAAACTTGGACTGGAATTGTTAGTAATAATCCTTGCTGGACGAATTGCGGAATATGGTAAAATATGCTTTATACTATATGAAATTCCCAGATACCCCAAAATGAGGAATCCTCCTAAAGCTACACTGAGGGCGGTAAGCAGCTTATGATTTTGAATGAATTGAATCATTGCAAATAGGTATAAATAGCCGCGGCAAATTCTGCATTGCACCATGTAAGCGGTGAGGCATCGGAGCAATCAGAATAGTTCAGGTATATCCTTTCGGGCATTAAACCATATATGTTTGCATTGTTTATCATCCACTTGATATGATGAAGTGCTTTTTCCTTACTAACATACAGTGAATAATATTGCGATAGTGCTGCCGTTGAGAAAAAGAATAAATCCCCCCCATAAGAGGAAAGCCCGCCATTATCCAGTGCTTCGAAATATTGCATCCCACCTTCGGGTTTTATAATATTCTCCTCGTAGAATTGTATTGTCGATTGGAGCATTGGGTGTATTGGGTAACCCCAAAGCGCACCAAACTGCATCGTTCCATCCCAGAGATAGAGTTTTGCACCTGATTGCTCAGTCAGGCTTTTATTATCATCTTTTAAACCATGAAAACGGACTGCCGAATAAGTATTCTTTTCAAGATTGTATGTCTGAAAAAGATTATCGGCAATTTTTTGTGCAGCAGCATGATACGATTGTGCTTTGGCACTTTCTCCGTTTTCGGCAGCAATTTTAGCGGCGGTAGTTAGTCCTGCAGAACAAATCATATTTGTCGTTGGTAAATATGCGGTCCACTCAACAATACCACCCTCGTATAACAAGCCGCTTTCGTCTATTTTTGAAACAATAAAATCCGATAATTCGTAAACAAACTCTTTCGGGGCAAGCCATTCTCCATATTTGTTGTAGTACCAGTATAATAATTGGGTTAAATAACCGTTCGCATCCCATTCAGGTTCATCAAACCGAGCACCTGAACCGGCATCAACAGCCGCACACCGGGCATCATAACGGGCATAAAACTCGCCTTTGCTCTTCATGGGTACTTTTCCACACCAGTATTGAATAATCGAACGTGCCTCTTCCTTGTATCCAAGATTTAAAAAAACTCTTGCTGACTTCATTGCATCTCTTGGATAGAGCTGCGGCATATTGTTGGTCACAAACTGCCCGGTCATATCGGCGGGAATTAAACCATTCAGGCATGCTGATTTTACTGCATATAAAGTACGTTTATATGATTCGGTCAAATTTTTATCGGCTGTGGTATTTTCTTTTTCAGCTGGAAGGCTTTTTTCAATCCATTTTTTCCAGTAAATATCTGCAGATTTTTCAAACGCGCCTGATACAGTTTTTTTTAATTTCGCCTGAATTTCTTTTTCATTCTTTCTACTCGGCGGTCGCCTGTAAATACCTTTCTAAACAATAATGTAATATCCAGTTTATCGCCCGGCTTTGCTTTTTTGACAGTATATTTTAGGGCAGTCACATCATTCTGATGTACAAAGCAATTGACCGTAATTTCCTGTCCATTATCATATTTTAATTGTGTCCCTGTTCTATAAAAATTTTGCATCCCGGTTGTAGAAGATTTTAGCTGGTACCGTGAACCGCCTTTTTTAGCAGAAAGCTCACAAAAAGTACCACGGATATAGTCAACAATATAATCTTGAAAATAATAATGCTGGATTCCGGAATTTCCTGATCTCGCAGTTATTCTTGGGTCATCGGAATAGACGAGGCAAACATTACCATTGCCTAAAATAGCATTCCCTTTATACGGTTTATTACTCTGGGCATACAAGTGAAAATACATGAATAAAAAACAAAAGAGAAAAACAGTTATTGATTTCATTTTTGTACCTGCAAAATCTTTGATTTACAATATCTGCAAAATTACATAATCCTTATGAAGCGGTACAAGTCCAGAATCGGTGGCAATGAAATTTTAAGAAAAAGGAGAAAGGGATTAAATTGGGGTAAAAAAAGAGAGTAAAAATGGACGCAAAAGATAAAGAGTGGATACAACGCTACATGGAATTACTACTTCCACCTG
>JACPGF010000127.1:1195-3464 GCA_016182615.1 Ignavibacteriales bacterium | reverse complement strand
GCTCGGTCTCGCGAAAGCCGGGGCAGATATTCTCTTAGTCGATCATGTTTCATCCGAGGAAACCTTAAACGAGTTACATGCATTAGGTATAAAAGCTGAGCAAATGGTTATTAACCTCATGGAACCGGAATCGGTTAAAAAGGTAGTTAATTACGCACTGAGTATTTTTGGTAAAGTGGACATCATGGTTAATAACGCGGGTATAATCCGCAGAACCCCCGCGGTTGATTTTTCTGAAAAAGACTGGGACGACGTTATGCTGCTTAACTCGAAAGTGCCATTCCGTTTCTGTCAGGAAGTCGCAAAAGATATGATGAAACGGAAATACGGTAAAATTATTAATATCGCCTCACTGCTTGCATTTCAGGGTGGTATACTAGTGCCTTCCTATGCAGCCAGCAAAGGGGCTGTTGCCCAGATGACAAAAGCATTGGCAAACGAATGGGCAAAATATGGTATTACCGTAAATGCGATAGCACCGGGCTATATGGCAACAAACAATACACAAGCGCTACGCGAAGACCCGGTTAGGACAAAAGCAATTTTGGACAGGATACCTGCTGAGAAGTGGGGGACACCGGAAGACCTTGCTGGTGTTGCTGTATTTTTAGCTTCCAAGGCTTCTGATTATGTTAACGGTCATGTGTTGGTAGTTGACGGCGGCTGGTTAGCGAGATAGTTTTAGATACATTTACTATTAAAAGGCTGACAGGTTTACCTTGTCAGCCTTTTCTTTTTTTAATCCTTTTACGGTTGCTGCTTCGGGAAACCTTTCGGTTGTAGTCAAAAAAAAAGGCTGCCCAAGTCAGGCAGCCTCATCACTTATTTTATTAACCAGAATTACTTGGTCAAAATCATTTTCTGTACTGAACTGAATGAACCGGAAACCATTCTGCAAATATAAACACCGCTTGGTAAGTTAGCGGCATTAAAGTTAACTTCATGAATTCCTGAACTCATTTCGTTGTTTACTAGTGTGTTTACTAATTCGCCATTAACATTGTAAACTGCTACCGACACGAAACCACTCTGTGGAACTGCGAACCTGATAATAGTTGAAGGATTGAACGGGTTCGGATAATTCTGTTCTAATTTGAAAGAAGCCGGTTTAGTGTTTGTACCAAAAGTTTTTATTGAAGTAAGTGAACTTGCAGAAACAACTGCTTTACCAAATGTCGGAACAAAGAATGCAGGCATATTGCCAACGTTCGCGTTCTGTATCGTTGCAAAATTTGTAATGGTAGTATCGTTGTTAATAACTCCTGTGAACGGGCAAAGATTAACCTGACCTGAACCATACATGCAGCGAACCATTAACTGACCTGAAACGAGCCCTGCAGGGAACTGAAGTGCTGCTT
This sequence comes from Ignavibacteriales bacterium, assembly GCA_016182615.1. Classification (GTDB taxonomy): domain Bacteria; phylum Bacteroidota; class Ignavibacteria; order Ignavibacteriales; family Ignavibacteriaceae; genus JACPGF01. The sequence goes on along the minus strand of JACPGF010000127.1, from coordinate 2,106 downwards.
TAGGAGCTAATACGGATGCACGGACATCGATACCGGAAATGAGTAATTTAGTTGCCTCGTAAAAGTTCAAGAGAACTTTATCTTTTGTTGTGCCGTTAACTTCAAAGCCGCCGAATAAACGTGTGCTGTCTCCACTGATGTTAACTAGAACTGTTGAACCAGCCGGGGCGTTAATGGTTAAACCATTGGAAGTTAAAAACTGATTGCCATCAAGATTGAATACGTTTAACCCTGTTCTTGTACCATTCAAGGTAATTTGCATATATGCTCTTGCACTTGTATCGGTCTGATTCAAAGCAGCTAACTGTGACGAGAGATTATTTAGATGTAATTTAGCTGCAGGGAAATTGATGACGCTGTCTTGGAAAATACCATCATCTGCTGAGAAACCCATTGTTGAAGTGATATAGTTCTGATAGATAGCTTTACCATTGTAAACTCTGCCAACCATAAACGTTAAATGATCACCACAAACAAGTACATTACCAGAGTTAGGAGGTAACTGGTCACCGACACTGTAACCGCTTAAATCGCAATAACCACCAACCGCAAGTTTACCCTGTGTATCTGCTGATGGTTGTCTTAAAGTGTCGATAACGAATAAATTAAAGTCCTGAGCTGCACCAAAGTTAAACGGAATTGAGGCTGAGTGTGCATAATTAACTTTTGTTGTAATTACTAATTGAGCTGAGTCTCCGGCTGCTAACGTTCCAACCGACCAGATACCGGTTAAACTGTTATATACACCTGAAGGAGTAGAAGAAATAAAGTCAAGAATTGAGGGAAGAACATCCGATACTTCAACATTCTGTGCTAAAACAGTGCCGATGTTTTTTGCAGTTAAAGTATAATTGATAAATTCACCATCATTTGCTGAAGTTTTATCTGCTGATTTACTAACGGTTAATTGA
>JACPGF010000127.1:0-1153 GCA_016182615.1 Ignavibacteriales bacterium | reverse complement strand
CCATGTAATGTCCCGCTGAATGGTACGTGAAGCGATAGCTGGGGTAGCAAGTATAAGTTTTTGTTTACCGTTAGGGTTGGCAACATGAAAATATTTTGTTCCCGCCGGGATACCTACGGTACCTGAAGCGGTGATGGTGGCTGTTGTCTGTCCAACTGCCGGAGTTAATGTAACTACCGGTGAAACACCAGTTACATCTGTTGTAACAGTTGTTGTGCTTAAAGTGCCTGAAGTTGTGCTGAGTGTAATGCTGACATTTGCCATTGCAATACCCATATTGTCAAAGGCTTTTACCGTGAAAGAAATCGGTGAACCTATTGTAAAACTCTGAGCAGGAATATCAATAAAAAATGAGTTGAGACTGAACACGTGCGCGTTAAGAATTGCATCGGCGTAAATTGCATTTGCTCTTGTAATAACAGAAGCATCTACATTGGTACAGCCATTGATGTTTAATCCATCAGCAAGCTTCCAAAGAACCAACTGAACTGCAGCAGCTTCTTTTTCGACGGTGGCAGCTGAACCTGCGTACGGATATGCTTTAAAGGGGTAATAGTTATTCAACACGTATGTCATAACGCTATCCGTAGCTGATACGTCCTGATACGGTTCGTTATAAACAAGTGAATGAGTTAAATCGATACAATAGAGTTTTGTTGGCTGGCTATTGATAGTTGCACTAAATGTACCTGCAAAAACTGTTTGATTGAATGGTGAGGGAAGAGTAACATTTACACCTTTATGTGTTCCGGTAACAAGCGCTGTGCTTTTTACATCTGCAGTCGCATTGGCAACCACGAGGAGCATTATAACTAAGTTGTAAAGAAGGTTTCTCATTTTTTTATGTTTTCTGTTAATTGATAAATCTAGCTTTTTGTATTATTAAATCAACATTCATGCCACTGTTTTATATTTGAAATAATGCGTTTTTTTGCTATTATTGGGCTAATAGTTGTCTCAAAATGAGAATGTGCCTCGTTTTTGATTGGTTTTAAGTCAAAATCTCTTTCTCCGGTACAAGTCCAGAATCGGTGGCAATGAAATTTTAAGAAAAAGGAGAAAGGGATTAAATTGGGGTAAAAAAAGAGAGTAAAAATGGACGCAAAAGATAAAGAGTGGATACAACGCTACATGGAATTACTACTTCCACCTG
>JACPGF010000027.1:1090-9325 GCA_016182615.1 Ignavibacteriales bacterium | reverse complement strand
CTCACCGTCCTCAATCCGGAGTTTTACCCCGGAACCTGAAATTACCGGGGACGGAATGTTTTCGTTTTCACAAAATGGTGCTGTGAAGCGACAGGTTAATGTTCTTATAGTTGATGATGATCCGGATAGTTTATTTACCATGAGCGAGATAATGAAGGAGTGTAATTTTTCAATCACTCTTGCTAAAAATGGGCTTGAATGTTTAGATGTACTGGAAAACCACTTGCCTGATGTTATTTTAATGGATATTATGATGCCTAAAATGGATGGCTTTCAGACAATTGCAAAAATTCGTCAGGACAAGCGCTGGCAGCATATCCCCACTATTGCTGTTACGGCAAAGGCAATGCTGGATGACCGCCATATTATTTTTAAAAACGGTTTTGATGGATTGGTTCCGAAACCGATACATGCAGGAATTCTTGCATTTAATGTTATGAAATTAGCTTTAAACAAAAGGCAATAATATGTACAAAATTTTAGTAATTGATGATCACAGGGATACACTTGCTGTGCTAAGTGGTTTCTTGAAAAAAGAAAAATTTCAGGTTATTGTTGCCGAGAGCAGTAAGGATGGTTTGGAGAAGGCTGTTGCCGAGGAACCGGATCTAATCCTGCTTGATATAATGATTCCGGATATGAATGGTTTGGATTTATGCAGAATTTTAACAACTACTCCCGAAACGTGTGATATTCCAATCATTTTTATTTCTGCAAAAATAACTCCCGAAGATGTCCGGACCGGCTTTCAGGCGGGCGCAGTGGATTATGTGAAAAAGCCGATTGATAAGATTGAGCTGATTGAAAGAATACGGTACGCGTTACGGCGCACCGAGGCAACCGAACTGATGGTGCAGCAGGAAAAATTGCTGACGTTTTCTGCCACCGCCGTAACGGCAAATCATAAATTAAAGCAACCTCTTACGCTTATCAATCTTTCGATGAGTGCAATTAAACGGGTATTAGATAAAGACAGTATCAATAAAGAAGAAGTGCTTGAAAAGCTGGAAATCATACATTCGTCTGTTCAACAGATTACTGCTATATTAAACAGGCTTCTTAGAATTCAGAACCCTGAAATAAAGAATTATCTAGGCGGGGTTAAAATGGTTGATATTGATAAAAAATCAGATGATGAGGTTGTTTAATTTTCAGCACCCTCATCATGGAGTTTTGTTTCTTTCAAGTTGTATTTTTTTATTTTGTTATAGAGTGTTTTAAGACTTATCCCCAAAGCTGCAGCAGTTTTGCCCTGCTCCCATCCGCAATTTGTAAGTGCCGCCATAATATGTTGTTTTTCTAACTCATCAATGGTCTGTATAGTTTGAGGAGCTGAATTATTGGATAAATAAACATTTGATTGTGGTGCGGTTACTGTAGCAATAAAATTCGGTAAGAAGAGATTCTCCGGTTGAATATATTCTCCATCCGTAAAAATAATTGCTCTCTCGATAGTGTGCTCAAGCTCTCTGATATTTCCCGGGTAATGATAGCTTTCGAGCGCATTGCATGCCTCTTTCGACAATTGCTTGGGTGACCTGATGGGTGATTTTGAACGTATAAAATGTTCAGCCAGCAAAACAATGTCACCACCGCGTTCCCGTAAAGGCGGGATTCTGAGGGTTATTACATTTAATCTGAAGAGCAGATCGCTCCTGAAAACTTTTCGTTCGGTTTCATACAACAAATCTCGATTGGTTGCACTGATAACCCGGACATCGGAGTGTATATTTGTTAATCCTCCGATACGCCTAAATTCTCCATTCTCTAAAAACCTGAGCAGCTTTGGTTGTAATGCAAGGCTTAGTTCACCTATTTCATCTAGAAATAATGTACCGCCACTGGCGATTTCAACCAATCCCTGTTTGGCATTTTTTGCATCAGTAAAAGCGCCTTTTTCGTGCCCGAATAATTCGCTCTCAATTAATTGGTCGGGGAGCGAGGCGCAATTAATAACAACAAAGGGTTTATTTACCCGGGGTGAGTTTCTATGAATAAATTCAGCAAGTAGTTCTTTACCAGTACCTGTTTCGCCTTCAATAAGGATATTTGAATTACTATTGGCTGCCTTTTCAGCTAACGAAATCATTTGCAATAGTTTTTCACTCTTACCGATAATTCTGGAAGGCTTGTAAACAGGCGCAATTTTATCGAGTACTGAACTTTTGATAAATAATTCTTTGTGCTGAATAGCCCGGTTAATAGAGATTGAAAGCTCATCGAAGGCATACGGTTTAACAACGTAATCAAATGCACCATTTTTAATTGCATCGACCGCGGTTTTTGCATCATTTTCACCGGTTAGAATGATAACCGGAATGGTTGGGTAATTACTATTAATCTGAGAGAGCAATTGGAAACCACTAACCCCGGGAATGTGCAAATCGAGTAACACCAAATCGAAAGCTGCTCTTTGAAGTTCCGGCAGCACCTTGCTGGCTTCCGGTGCAATACTTACTTCAAAATCGCTCTCGATTAGCTGTTCTTTTAAAACATAACAAAATGTTTCATCATCATCTGCAACTAGTATTCTTGGTTTTTGGTTTGCCATTCTAACTTTAAAAAGAATTGAAGAATTACATAATGTGTAAAATAACTAATATAAGCGAAAGAGTAATTATGAATTAAAAATTTTGAATTATTACGCATGAAACTGAATTATCATCTGTTAAATTGTGGGGAAATATTTACTGGCTGTGAAGATACAGTTCTAAATATTCACTAAAAGAAGTGAAACCTCTTGATTTAATAAGTTGATTTTTCTATATTCATCTGTGCTGTATGCTGTGTATCCATTACCATTTTGATATTATCTCAGGCAATCCGGCTAAATGGAAGTCCGCAGCAACTGCAGGCAAAACCTTGTTGAAAACCGTTTCGTGTTTTAATAATACAATCGGGATATCGTTTCCAATACAAGAATCAGCGTAATAACAAAATTAAACATCGAGGAAAAATGGCAGGTAAAGATTTCACCATACTCTGTATAGCAAGTTATGAAAAAGGATTTGATTTTATGCGTGAAGCAAAAAATCAAGGGAGCAGGGTAATTTTACTCACTTCGAAAAGCCTTGAACATGTTGCCTGGCCAAGAGAATGCCTTGATGAAGTATTTTTCATTCCGGATATAAATAAAGAATGGAAGATGGATGATGTTATCTATGGCGTAAGTTTCATGGCTCGCAGCCTGCAAATAGATAGAATAGTAGCATTGGATGATTTTGATGTTGAAAAAGCGTCAGCATTGCGGGAACATCTGCGCATACCCGGTATGGGGGATACTACGGCGCGGTATTTCAGGGATAAACTGGCCATGCGCGTAAGAGCCGCAGATGTTGGTATTGCTGTGCCTGAATTTATTCATATACTCAATCACCAAAAAGTGAGTGATTTTGCAGAGAGGGTGCCATTCCCGTACGTGGTTAAACCAAGGCTCCAAGCAGGAGCGATAGGCATAAAAAAAGTAAATAATGTTGATGAATTATGGGCTGTGATAAACTCACTCGGTGATCAACAGTCTTTCTATCTGCTAGAGCAATACATACCGGGCAGAATTCACCACGTTGATACTATTGTTGCCAACAAAGAAGTGCTTTTCGCTCTATCACATCAATACGGTTTGCCGCCAATGGAAGTGGCTCATCAGGGCAGAGTGTTCTCTTCCAGAACAATGCTGCGCGGCTCAACCGAAGAAAGTGTTTTATTAAATTTAAACAAAAAAGTACTGCAAGCCTTTGGTATTGTAATGGGGATTTCCCACACTGAATTTATTCAGGGGGATGATGGCAAGTATTATTTTCTTGAGACCAGTGCACGGGTTGGCGGTGCCAATATCTCAGACTTGGTTGAAGCTGCTTCGGGAGTAAATCTATGGCGTGAATGGGCTAAAATGGAAGTTGCCGGACCGGCCGGAAATTACAAGCTTCACGCGGTACGGCATGATTATGCCGGTATGATTCAATCGCTGGCTAAACAAGAATTTCCCGATACCGGTTCCTACAATGATCCGGAAATTGTCTGGCGGTTAAATAAATCTTTCCATGCCGGCCTTATTGCTGCCTCGCCTTCGTATGAAAGGATAGAATTTCTCATATCGGATTATACAGAACGGTTTTACCGGGATTTCTTTATTTCGCAGCCTTTACCGGAGAAGGCGACAAATTAAAAAATTAACTGGCTGTATGTTCGGCAGCCATTTTTTTATAATATTTTGTTAATGTTATTTTGTTTGTTGCCTGGAGAATTATCTGTAAGTTTCCCCTGAGAACTAATATTTCTAAAAATTGACAAAAGAATATGCAGCGTAAAACAATACAGATGTATCAAACAAAAAAAATTGCACTTGTAGCTCATGATAACATGAAACGGGATATGCTGGAATGGGCAAAATTTAATAAAACACTTTTAGCGAGCCATACTATTTTTGCAACAGGTACAACCGGCAGTACCCTTGAAACTGAACTTGGCATTCCTATCAATCTGTTGTTTGGAACATCCCAACAGCTTGTAACAGAACCACAGCCGATTTCATCATCTCTTCAAAACTAATGGATGAAGAATATGAACGTATCGTGCCTGATTATGATGTGTACCGGTCGAAAAAAGTTATCGTGGAATAATATCCCGCGCTACGGGAGTAAAAACATGACTATACCTGTTGCAAAGGAGACTATGCAGAACCGCTGCCGTATTGAAACCGGATGTATGACGGTGAAAATTTGAATTATGTATCATGCTTATTTTTTAATTGCAGCAAACCTGTTACCGGTTAAAGTATCCTGATAATTTAAAAAGTATAACCCCGAAGAAATTCTTCAGCAGTCATTCTTTTCCTGCCTTCTTTTTGCAACTCGAGAATTTTTAATGAGCCGTTGGCACAGCCAATAAATATTTCGTTTTTTGAAGTTTTAATTTCAGCGCTGGCGAGATTAATCTCCTGGGCAATATCAGCGGAGAAGACTTTATATACTTCATTTTTGTAACTAAAAAAAGCTCCGGGATAGGGCGATAACCCCCTTATTAAATTTCTGACATCACCAACCGGTTTATTCCAATCGATGAGGCAGGTCTCTTTTATAATCTTTGGAGCAGGAGTGGCTGCGTTATTATCTTGAGGCAGCAAAACATAGTTTCCGGAGGTAACTAAATCGAGTGTTTGCACAACAACGCTTGAGCCCAACACACTAAGCTTGTCATGCAGACTGCCAAAATTATCTTCTGGTTCAATGGCAATTGATTGTTGAATATAGAGATTACCCGTATCAACTTTTTGTTCCAGTTTAAATGTGGTTACGCCGGTTTCAGTTTCGCCTTTTATCAACGCCCACTGTATGGGAGCAGCCCCACGGAATTTCGGCAGGAGTGATGCGTGTAGATTAAATGAACCAAATTCCGGAATGGTAAAAACTACCGGAGGGAGAATCTTGAAGGCTACGACAACAAAAATATCTGCCTTAATTTCTTGTAACTGTTGTATAAAATCCGGATCCTGCAGCAATTCCGGCTGCAGGACAGGTATTTTGTTCTCAACGGCCCATTGTTTAACCGGGGATGAAACCTCTTTTAATCCGCGTCCCTGTTTTTTATCCGGAATTGTAACAACTGCAACAACCTCATGGTCTGAGTTATAAATACTTTTAAGCGGAGGGAGCGAAAAATCGGGTGTACCCCAGAAAACAACTCTCATTTATGTCCTTTGTATTTAACTATAGGTTTCGGGGTTATAGGATAATCACATTCAATCTCCCGGTTTTTAACTTGCACCAGATAATCTTTTATTGATTTTTGCGGTGTTTCAACTCTGTCGGTAAAATAAATGCCCTGCAAGTGGTCATATTCATGTTGAATAACACGGGCAAAAAAATCTGATGCTTCAAGTTCAATTTTATTCATTTGTATATCATTATATACAATAGTAATAGTTTTAGAACGCTTAACCTCTGCACGAAGATAGGGAATACTCAGACAGCCTTCTTCACCATTACAAGTATCTTCCGAGCGTTTTGTGATTTTCGGATTGATAAAGGTAACTTTTCCATAATGCTCCAATCCTTTAACTTCCGAAACATCGATAACGAAAATAGATTTGTTACTACCCACCTGATTAGCCGCGAGCCCAACACCATCGGCATTATTCATTGTTTCAAACATGTCCCCTATAAACTCTATTAGCCCGGCATCCACTTTATCAACCGGAACAGTTTTTTTATTTAATACCTCATCACCGTATTGCGTGATTGGGAGTATAGCCATTGTCTCAGACATCCTTATTTATTTCCTCGAAATATGCCCGAACGGGTTCAGCGGTCAGGTCGTTGTAAATATAGTACTCGGACGCGTAAAACTGCATCCGGATTATGAGCCGAAATATAATTAACATCTGTTGAATAAAAAAAGTTGCAATAATGAGATACCATGAATCTTTAGGTATAAATCCATCAACAAAGTTATATGCTAATGCCGCAGCCGAAACAAACGAAGCCAGAATAAGGAAAATTGATATCGTGAGTGCAAAATTATCTTTAACAAAAAGGAAAGCTTTAACAGCTGCCCGAATAAGATTCGATTCGTCTTTTGAAGCAATTGCAACTTTTGAATAATCTGCAACTACATTAACGACAACAATCCAAAACAAAAAGAGCGTGTACCGGGCAAAATGAAAGAAAAATTCAGGAAGGGTACTCTGACTATCTGCGAAAAGTCTGTTCCCAATACCAACCAATAATGAATTGATGCTGATAATGACAAAGTACAATAGTATTGTTACAAGATACACTGCAACGAAACGGTAAAAATACCGTACACCACCAAAAAAGAAATCGACAATATGATTTTTTTGAGGGTGTGCTGCAATTGCCAAAAACCCGCCTGTATAAAATAATTGAATCAGATTGTACAACAGGGCAATTGAGATAACCAGGCCAGGGATAACGTTCACCATGGTATCGTGGTGAGTTAAAAATTGTATATACCAGAGGAAGTCGAACTCAGCGGCAAAGTGTGAATTTATTGCCGAGTACTGCAATTCCTCTTTTAATAAAGTAAACAGGGGGAATGTGAGTACTAAGGCAAAACCCAGATTGGTAGCCCAGTACAGAAAAACCAGCATTTTGTTTTGATACGTGAAACGAGCACTATAAAGAAGTGTCTGCTTAATTTCTTTAATCATGCAAGGCTGCCAAAAACTAGGAGTAAGTTCTGAATCCAAAAAAACCAACGCATAGAAAAGTACGTTGTCGCCGCATACTGCTTGCGCAGCATTTTTGAATTGTTTGCCAAATTGACATCAAAATAATTTTTACGGTGCAAATCAATTTCAACACCGATGGGTACTTCAGGGCTTTTCAAATATATGGTAAAAAACCGTTTATCGTTGTTAATTGTTTTTGTAATGGTATCCTTTTGTGTAATCAAAGATATCTCGCAGGGGAAAAAAGCCTCACCGTTTCTTCGTACATCAACCCTGCATTCTTTTGAAGCTGGCAAATATTCAATCGATTTTATTGCATAGTCGCAGACAAATGATTCGTCATAATAGTTTTTTATATACCAGCTAAGATTTCGTGCAGTATTCGCTTGTAAAAAGGTAAAGAATTGTTTTGCTGTAACATGGCTGTTTTTATATTGGTTATAAAATTTGCTTAGGGTTTTTATAAATTTTTGTTTCCCGGTAATTCTTTCCAATGTCTTAAAAAAAAGTTCTGATTTACCGTATGTAATGGCATTATACATTGATAGTGATGAAAGCAAATAGCTTGAATCACTTAAAGCTGCTTCGTTCGCGTGAAGATAATAAGAGCGCATGGCATTTGCTTGATTTGGTATCTTTATTTTAATTAGTGTATAGATAAGTGGTATTTCGCCCATCGATAATATTTCAAGGCCACGTATGGGGAACTGTCCGAATAATTTGAAAGATGATACATCACTAAGAGCATTGACATCTAACATGCTCGAGGTAAGATAGCTGGCCATACCTTCGTCAAACCAGCCTTCATAGGTTTCATTGTTCGCAATGGCTCCGTAAAAATATTGATGAGCGAATTCATGGACGATGAGTTTTTCAATTTCCAAAGATGATGAAAGTATTAATGGGCTGTGTTGAATGGTGGCAAGCCCGGGGTATTCCATCGAACCGATTCTACCTGAGTTTTGCGGAGTGATTGAGAGTGTAAAAGTTTTATAAGGAAACGGGCCTATCGTACTTTCGAAAAATGAGAATGCACTCTTTAAAGT
>JACPGF010000027.1:0-1068 GCA_016182615.1 Ignavibacteriales bacterium | reverse complement strand
TCTTTAAAGTAGTAATGTATCTCGGCAAAAGATCTCTGTAGGCTTCCGGATAAATGATAGTACACGGAATCACTTTTCCGTTTATTCCGTTTATGGTTAAACGCTCTATCGGAAATTTTTTTGCCGCAAGCCAGGCAAAATCATGCACCCCTGATGCTGTGAAATTTATTATTCGCGAATTATTCTTTCTAACTTTTACGGAAGTTTTTTGTCCGGAACTTTCATAAGAAAACTGAGAACTTGCAATGATTGTTACATTAAAATCAGCAAAATCGGAGTAAAATTCCGCATACGGAAAATACGGACTGCAAATCCACTTCCCGTTTTCAAAAACTCCCGGTTTGATATACCACTGTGAAAAGAAAAAATAGTCCTTGTCAGGTGAGTATCCCATCCGGCCTAAAGCTCGGGGTACATTATAGGTATATGAGCACTCAACAACCACTGAATCCCCTGGATTTACCATCTCAGGGAGGACAATTTTTCCAACTGTGCTATCCTCTGTGTTTAATGCATCGGTATCAACAAACCGCATTGTCACGGCTTGTTTATTTACCATACATTTTAATAGTTGGAGATGAAGAATAGATTCTGCTGGTATTTCATTTTTGTTTAAAAACAGAGATTTGTTTTTATATGCATTTGGATACACATGCAAATACATTTCCGAAGTAGGAAAAGCAGAAAAATTTGTCCATACAAATTGTTCTTCAATAATTACCTTTGGAACCACGTCATCGAACGTGATTTGAAAATTATACCGGACAGGTGTTTTTTTTGCTGTGGATGGAGACTTTAAACTTGTAGAAGTTACACTGTCTCTGTTGGGAATGGCGGCTATCAACTCCATTTGTGACAATTGCGAAACAATGGAATCCCGTCCCCCCATCTTTTTGCTTGTTTGAAATAATGCAGCTCCAGACGGGGTATATATATTAAGTAAGCCAAAGATTCCGAAAATTGTTGACAGAATTAAATACTTCATCCCGAAAATTACTAATATTCGGTACATTATTCTAATACTTAATAAGGTAAGCAGTTTTCAGCGAATTTATTTATTAGGACCGC
>JACPGF010000087.1 GCA_016182615.1 Ignavibacteriales bacterium | reverse complement strand
CAGGTCGGACAGATACGGGTGGCGACGAATCAAAAACCCTCAGCACCTTTTGGTAGAATTCCATCGAAAAGGGAGCAGTCATTTCCGTCCACAAAGCGACAAAGTAAGGTTCCACACCGCTTTCGACAACGGCCGCTTCCGTTGAAGACCCGAGAGTAAAATAAGGCCAGTGGGTAGGAATTCCTTTGTCTCGGGTGTCGGAAACGACAAAATGAAGGATGGGAGATAGGAGCGAGTGAGTATGTAGCACCAACGTCGAGACTGGAATCCAAAAGCACGCCGACAGTTGAATGAAATAATCGACTGGCACCAGACGTGAACCCGTGAAAAGGCCTAAACCAATCGTTGCGACGGTTGGAACAACCTTTCCAAAAGCTACCATCGCAGAGATAATCACCCAACTGAGCGGCAGCAATGTACGGAGCAGGGTGCTCTGAGCCACATAGCGTTGAACTCCCACCGCAACAAAAGCTGTAAGTGCAATCAGAGCGGCTTTGATCAAGGGGTGCAGTTGAAAGCAGCCTACCTGTGAGGAATACTGAAGTAACAGGATGTGGATAATTGGGATAGCAACAAAACCACGCAAGCATTGATTCACAGTCAAAAGAAGTCGGCCTGCTCGATAATACCACCTGTCTCTACTGGTGCACCAGCAGGTTGTTCCGTCCATACACCAACGAATATGAGCGACTACACCCGAAGGCGCCAGCCCACTCTTGATTGTAGTGTGGAATCGATGTATCACTCGCGCCGCGAAAAGCGAAATTATGGCGATGGGATGCATAACATACTTCAAAGGAGCAGCCCACGTGAATTGAGAGGCTGGTGGAAGGAATAACCCTACCATCCACGAGCACACAGTGGAGTACATCGATTCATCATTTCCTCTCCGTTGCAACAGTGCAAGACCTGAGCAAAGTACCGCGGTAATACAAAGTGACTTGGAAGTAGAGAACAAAAAGTTTTGTGCAAAAGCAGCTGAATAGAGTCTGTGCAGCTCATCTGTTTCAACGGGTCCCAGAGTATCTCGTAGCTGATTCAACGTGGTCGGTGATGCGAAGAACCCGCCCATTGTTTTACCTTCCCGTCGAACATCAGCGATCAAACTACAGTGCTTTTGCTTCCATTGCGCGCGATAAAACTTGCGGAAAAAGTTGATGCATAGGGGAACGGAGGACGGAAAGTGAAGTTCTAACAGAAGCTTCCAAAACTGCTCATCGTCCCATACGTCACGACGAAGGCGGCGACTAACACACATGACCGTGCGGATGTCCCCAATGGGTAGAAAAAAACAAACTGCTTGAGACAAATCACCGATCGTATGCCACGAAGGGACATTAGACATGTCTTCCTTCTGCATTCCTCCAACAAGTCGAAAAGAATTTGACAGTGATGGGTTTCTTACTCCGCACACTCTCCCGCGTTTCCGGTGCAACGTCCAATCCTAAAAATCAAAAAGAAATATAAGCAACTTGTCTATATCTATATCTATCTCTCGTAAAAGTTTTATAGTTCATCCGCTGGATGTCGAATTTGTGAAAAAAAGACTTCAAATGCACACGTCCCGGTACAGTTCGAGGGTATGTTTTCTCGTTTTTTGTTGTTTACTTCTGTTTTAATCCGATTATTTTTGTATAGAGGAATTTATTTTTATGTACGTAAAAGTAAAACTGATTACGAACTGATTACAAGTTGACTACAGTTGATTACAAGTTGGCTACAGTTGTTTACAGGTTGGGTAGAAACTGACTGAAAGCTGAGTGCCAACTATCGAACCGAGGGCGAGGGAACAAGAAAAGAAAGCAAAGTTCGTAACCGGTGTAGTCCAGAATTTGTTGTGAGATCAATTGTCGTTCAAGCACAGAATTCTCCATATACGATATCTTGGAACGCACGGTTTAATTTGTGTTTTGGTAGTTAATTTCCTTCAGCTATTTAAATCTGTGTAAAACTGATTACAAATTGATTACAAATTGAGTACATATCTGTGCACAGTGACTACATTAGGGTGCGGAGTGACTACCGCCGATTAAACGTGTGTGAAAGTGAGTACAAACTGATTAAAAGTTGACTACATCTGTGTGCAAATTGGTTGAACGTTGAGTAATCGAACATACCCTCTTATATTGAATTCATTTTGAAATTTATTATTCAATATTATAAATAATATAGTGTATCGACCACACGTATTGCTTGATCTTATAGAAGGTTGGTATTTATAAGTGTTATAATTTAATTTTTGTGGGAATAATGATAATATATAATTGGTTTGTTT
>JACPGF010000086.1:4492-7935 GCA_016182615.1 Ignavibacteriales bacterium | reverse complement strand
TAAAATTATCCGAGTTCTTTAGTGAAAAAGAAGCCCGGAAAGAATAGTTCCCCCGTGAAAAATTTAACGTCCCTTCTCCTTTTTTTAAGTTGGAAGCACTTTCGAATCCGGTAAGAAAATTGCCTGATAAAGAATTGATAAATTCCGGTTTTTGTGTGATTAAATTAATGCTGCCGCCGATATTCTGCCCTCCTGAAAAATCAGAAGCCATTGTAAATGTTTGAATTTTACGAAGATTATTCTTCTCAACGTAAACAGATACTGGATCCATCTTATCGGTACACGCTCCAAAAATATGCATTGCATCAATCGTAACAGTAATTTGCTCTCCGGTCAATCCATGTATAACAGCTTCATGTGCAAAATTCCCCCTTTTAATAATGGATATACCATCCTGACTATCCATCAAAGACTCGGTGCTTTTTGAATCATCGCATAAACAAGTGGAATGACTGGTATTTGAGCCGTAAATATATATTTCGTTCATCTGAACGTTTTTCATCGAATCAACTTGATTGGAATTTGTCCTTATCGAGTCAATCGGTACTTCCTGAGCGAATGAAATGACGGATATTATCAGGACCAAAATTATTATTCTCATTTTTGTTCTTCCAAATAATACTGCCGGTATGAAATAAAATTCATACCGGCACGAATTTTCTTTTATAAAATAATTGTAAAACTTGTTGTTCCTAAGGTTACTAAACCTTTTTTAATAACAAGGGTAATCCGCCATTGGCCGGTCATAGTAAAGTTAACTTTTCCCTTATAATGGCCATTTGCGGTTAACGTAGGATGCACATTATTCGGTGACCCATGTCCCATTGTCGGCATATCGGGAGTCATCTCCACGGAAACGTCATTGACTGCGGGAAAGGACATCATTGAAGCTTTTTGGTGAATAGTAAACTCGATGTCATTGATGCCAACTTGAGGTTTTGCAATCGGAATGTAAGTTGTAAAAAGTTTTGAGCTATCACTCGCAACAAAACTGGTTATATTTGTTGAAGATTTGATTGATACCGGAATGGTAACTATGCCCGCTTTGCCGTTGGATGAATTCTTAAAGTTGACAGTAAGAGTCCATGTATCGGTCGGTTCCATTGTTGCCATAATGAATACAACCGCTCCAACAAAGTAGCCATCCTTCGTGGTAGAATCAGCTTGTTCAACCGGGGATGCATGGTACATCGTAGCCATGTTCATCAATGAGCTGAGGGTAATGTTAGCTTTAGATGCCGCTGTACCGGTAGCGGAGTCAAATATTTGTATATATATTTTATTATACCCCATTTTCAAAGAATCATCGGCAAACAACAGTACTTTATTACCATTATTGTACGCTACCCCAATTTGTAATTTAACTGGCGTGTTATTTAACTTTCTTAATTTCTGTTAATAAATCTTAATGCCTATTCCACGGTTTTATTCCTCGAGGAACACGCAATACACACGAAATGATAGAAATTAAAAAACTTCACATGTGGTAAACCACTTGCGAAGCAAACAATTTCTATAGCAAAACGTGCCAGTTAAAATGTAATAAAAAGGAATTAATAATTGTTTCGGGGAGGGGGTGTTTCAGGCTGAATTGTGTTCAATTCTGCCTTTTCTGCTACATGGTAATACATTGAAAATGAGGCAGCCGGAGGTTGACAATTTTTTTGTAATGACAGGGTTAGATGGTGGTCTGTATTCTTACCCTCTTTTAATTGTAATGGTTGCTGTACTTCTTTCTTTTCTTCCTTTACAATCTGTTTTTTCAGGTAACATTTACCACAACAATCCGATTCGGGTTCGTCCTTTTTTTCACAAAGGTTCTCTTTGATATAGGTTAAATTGGCATAGTATTCCACCAATGGTGCAAAAGGAGCCAACAGGCCTATAAGATAGCTGAATAGTATTATTGTGGAAAGAAATTTTAACATAAGCAAAAAGATAGTAAAAAATCTGTGTAAGTTTTTATGAAATATATCTTACGAGTCACTTTTTTTTATGTAATTATTTTTTCTATGTTCAAATGCAAAGTGTTAAATTGCAGATAAAATCCACGATTAAAAAATGACGCAATGCTTAGCAAAAACATAATAGTTTACATATTTTTACGAAGACTAGAACCAAAATAATTTACAAGGATTTCTATGAAAAAAATACTGTTACTTTTATTACTCTCAAGTTATCTCTTATTCCCACAAGAAGAAATAACCAAAAGTTCTATTGCCCTTCCCGTTCCGGCACGTTGTAAACAATAACATTGCAGATGTCGGCAATGAACTAATCCCCAGAATCTATAAATATGAATGGAACGGGACGAAGTGGGATTCTGTTTGGTCTGCAACAATGGATATGCCGGCGCAGAACACTTGGCCAGCATTAACAACAGGCGATTTGGATAATGATGGAAAACCTGAGGTAATTTGGGGGCCGGTTAATAATTTCAATGGCGGCCAATTAAACCCATCACGAATTATTGTCTTTGAAGTAAAAGGTGACGGCTCTGATATTCTTGGGGTCTCTAATGGTTTTGGAGGTTATACCCCAAATGCAAAATGGTCAATAACCGAATCAGAAAGCTATCCCGGATGATGGTAATGGTTCAGAACTGTGGACTATGAAATTCTCAGGACAGAATCTCTCAACCCTGCCATATTCCACATGGGATTTAGCTGTTATGGACAGCAGTATATATGTAATTTTTGCAAACGGTACCGTGGCCACAATCGAATGTTCCGCAGGAACATATACCCTGAAAAAGACACAGGCTGCATTAGTGCCGGGTGGTTCATGGAAAACAGCACAAGTTGTAGATATAGATAACGATGGAACAAAGGAAATTGTGTGTGCCGGATGGTCAGGATCAAGTTCAACAAAAATTTTCCTTTTGCAAAAATCGGCTGACAGTTTGAAGGCAACCGTGATCGCAAATTTTTCAGCACTAATAGGAACAGCAGGCACGGCTCGTATCTATGGCAGTACATTTGGAGATTTTAATAATAATGGAAAAATTGATTTGATTTTTGGTACAAGGGATGCATCACCGAATGCATCTATGGCGAGATTAGAATATATAGGTGGTTCAATTACTGATACTGCCAACTACAAAAAAACACTATTAGATAAAGGTGCTTCTACAGGCGGCAGATGGGATGAATTGGTTTTAGTAAATGTTGATGCCGATCCATATCAGGAATTCTTTTATACCAGCGGGTATGGCTCACCTGAACCCATTCGTATGGTTAAACTGCTTGCAACCGGTATTCAAACTATAGCTCAGGTTAGAATAGATGCCGATAATGATGGACAACCAGACCGGTTAAATGATACGGTGACGGTTGTTGGAGTAGTAAATTCACTCAATTACACAGTATCTTCCAACAGAATGTCTTACTATATACAAGATGCCACGGGCGCATTAACCATCACGAAAGCAGTTACCGGAGGCG
>JACPGF010000086.1:0-4378 GCA_016182615.1 Ignavibacteriales bacterium | reverse complement strand
CGAATTTGAGCATACTTGATACAAATGTTGCGATAATACCTCAGGCAATTACTCTTGAAGATTATCTTGCCAATCCTGAGTCGTTTGAAGGTGAGTATGTAAAACTATTAGGTGTTGGTAAGGCTCCTTCTTCGGTTGCTTGGCCTGCAAATACAGATGCTAATATGACAATCTGGAATGGAAAACAGAGTATAACTTTGCGTGTTGACAAAGATACCGATCTCGACAACAATCCTGAACCGGTTTTTCCGGTAAATGTTTTTGGTGTCGCAACGCAATATACATCTGCCGCGACTGTTTACCTCGATGGTTATCAGTTAACTCCAAATTTCTATACAGATTTTGAACAAAACGTTGCTGTTCCTCCAAGTAAATATTTTTATTTAAAATCACCAAAAAATGGCGATACACTCACCATTACTGATTCAAACCAAGTCGTATCAATTAAATGGACGAAAGCATTGGATTTAAATGGTGACACGGTAAACTACAGGGTTGTATTGCTAACATCACCCAACCAAACCGGGGCAACAATAACCGATACCGTTTGGAATACCACTGGAAAGCAAGTTCTACAATGGCTGGGAAGTAAAGACACTTTATTGACGAAGTGGACTGTTAAAGCTAAAGGTAAAGAAACCGCCTTGATTTCGAGCGTGGATACTTTCACTATTCTTTTAATTAAAAAAATCACTAACGACGTTCGTATTGACTATATACCTGTTGCTTTTTATGTTGAGCAGAACTACCCAAATCCATTTAACCCAAGTACCAGCATCAAATTTGGTTTAAATAAGGAGATGAAGACCGATTTGCGCGTGTATAATATATTAGGACAAGAAGTTACCGTCCTTATAGATAACGAATTGTTAAAAGCCGGCACCTATATCAAAACTTTTCAGGCTAACAAATTAGCAAGTGGTGCCTATTTTTACCGTTTACGGACTGACAACAATGTAGTAACAAAAAAAATGTTGCTGGTACGTTAATTTTCACTGGGTACCTCTCGGGGTACCCTTTTTTTTCTTATGGAGTTATAATGGATATTGAGAAAGTCCGCCTGTACTGTCTATCGAAAGAAAACGCAGAAGAAACAATTCCATTCGGCGATGATGCGCCGGTATATAAGGTGCATGGTAAAATGTTTTTACTGCTTAATCTGAACCGGCCCTTTAGTATCAATGTAAAATGTGATCCGGAAAAAGCCTTGGAACTGCGTGAACAATACCCCTCTGTTACCCCTGGTTATCATATGAATAAAAAACATTGGAACACTGTTCAATTGGAAAGTAACATTGCACCAAAACTGATATGTGAATGGATAGATGATTCTTACAATTTGGTAGTCGGTAAAAAGAAGCAGTGAGACGGAGAAGTTTTAAAGTTGATAATGTGTTGGCACAGATTAATAGTTTGCTTATACAGTATTTGGGAGTGCCGGAAAGAAACTCTCAAATAGTTACCCCGCTTACCGCTCTGATAGGCACTGTTCTTTCACAAAACACAAATGATAATAACTCGTTTAGAGCATATCAAAACCTTGTTACCAAATACCCGGCTTGGGAAGAAATGGCAGATATTCCGCTTGTTGAATTAGAAGAATTGATAAGGCCAGCCGGATTGACATCGCAGAAGGCAGGCACGATAAAAACAATACTCAATATGGTATTCAATGAAAAATCTCTTTTACTTGATTTCGACGCCGTTGAAAATATTTCAAATGACCATTTATTAACGACCCTGACTGCTATAAAAGGAGTTGGTACTAAAACAGCAGCATGTGTCCTTCTGTTTTCTCTCGGCAGAAATGTTTGCCCGGTTCTTTGCATAGAGTATGTAATTTTACTGAAAAAAATTTAGAGAATGTTGTTACATTTGTACATAAAGATTTTATGTTATTAGATTCACTATAAGGATAGTAATGAAATTCAGTGTTAATATCGATCATATTGCTACACTAAGAAATGCACGTGCTGAAATACAGCCCGATCCGGTAACAGCTGCACTGCTGGCTGAACAAGCCGGTGTTGATGGAATTGTAGTCCACTTACGCGAAGACCGCAGGCATATTAATGACAGGGATTTAAAACTTTTACGTGAGCTCATTACAACCAGGTTAGACCTTGAGATGGCTGCTACCGAGGAAATTATCGGCATTGCCTGCGAAACATTACCTGATTTGGTGACATTAGTTCCGGAAAAACGCCAAGAGCTTACCACCGAAGGCGGTATAAATGTAATTGATAACTTTAGCATTATCGCTGATGCTATTGCTGAACTGCACAAATTCCGCATCCCGGTTTCATTGTTTATTGAACCATCTCAGGAGCATATCGAGGCTGCAATAGAATGTAAAACAGATTTCATTGAAATACACACAGGTATATATGCGAATTGCCCTACCGAAGAAAGCGCCTTTGACGAGCTTGAACGTGTAAGGCAGGCGGCTAAATTCGCCAAGAAACATGGCCTCGGTGTTAATGCTGGTCATGGTTTAAATTATAAGAATATGAAAGATTTTAGGGAGCTTACTGATATTGATGAAGTGAGTATTGGGCATGCCATTATTGCCCGGGCGGTACTTGTAGGGCTGCCACAAGCAATTAAGGATATGTTAAACATTATTAAATTCGGATTCTAAGGAATAATATCATGAAAATTATCAAAGAATTCAAAGAATTCGCCATGCATGGAAATGTGCTCGATTTGGCAATTGGTGTAATTATAGGCGGCGCATTCGGCAAAATAGTCAGTTCATTTGTGAATGACCTGTTGATGCCACCCTTAGGGTTATTGATCGGGGGAGTTAATTTTGGTGACTATAAAATAGTATTAAAGCAAGCCGAGGGGCAAAACCCTGCAGTTGCAATTAGTTACGGCCAGTTTTTCAACACGGCAATTGACTTTTTCATCATTGCATTTGCAGTCTTCATTCTTATTAAAGTTGTCAATAAACTGAAAAGGCAGAAAGAGGAGACAGCTAAACCGCCGGAAATTGCAAAAGAAGTACAATTACTCACTGAAATACGAGACCTTCTTAAAAAATAAAAAAAATACCCGCCGAAATGACGGGTATTTTTTTCTTATGAAACGCAGATTCTAACTGCAGCTTGTAGTAGCGCCGCAGGTCATACATTTAAGGCAAACACCATTCCGCACCATTGTCATATTGTGGCAATCCGTACAGACATCTCCGGTAAAACCTTTTTCGATTGCTTGTTTTACTTTTTTCTTCAGGTCAATTGAACCGTTATTTGCAGGTTTCGATTCGAACGTGCTGCCGGATGATAACGAGTAATTATAATTATTAAAATCGGATGAATCAAGCTCTAAAAATGATTCGCCTATTGGCTGCCTTTCATCATCAACTTCGGTAATGCCTTTTACAAAATTATTCGAGGCAGGCCGCTCGTTGTCTTCATCTCTGGTAACATGGGCAAGATCATATCTGTCAAGATAGCTGACTGCCAACTCTCTAAAGATGTAATCAATAATTGAAGTGGTCATTTTAATGCGTGCATTACCCGAGACCATACCCGATGGTTCGAAGCGGGTAAATACAAATGCATCTACAAATTCTTCCAAAGGGACTCCATGCTGCAACCCAAGAGATATTGAGATAGCAAAACAGTTCAATAAGCTGCGGACGGTGGCACCCTCGCGGTGCATATCAATAAATATTTCGCCAAGCTGCCCATTTTCATATTCACCCGTTCTGATATAGACGCTCTGACCGTTAATTTTTGACTTTTGAGTATAACCGGTTCGTCTATCAGGTAACCGCTTGCGTTGCGCGATATACCGGTGGACAATTCTTTCTGCCTGTTTAACGATGTCGTTATTTTCTTTTTCCTCAATAATAGCTTCAAGTTCTTCATCAAAGATTGAACTGAGCGGTTGTGATAGTTTTGAGCCATCGCGGTAAATTGCATTTGCTTTCAGTCCTAATCTCCAGGAATCCATAAAAGCATCCTTGATATCGGAAATTAGTGCATGATTTGGCAAATTAATTGTTTTTGAAATCGCACCGGAAATAAACGGTTGTGCAGCTCCCATCATTTTAATATGAGCGGATGCTTTAATAAACCTGCTGCCCTTTTTGCCGCATTTATTGGCACAATCGAAAACTGCATAATGTTCAACCTTAAGGAATGGAGCACCCTCAATCGTCATTGTACCGCAAACATAATCGTTGGCTGCGGCAATTTCCTGCCTTGAAAAGCCTAACGATTTTAAGACATCAAAATCCGGGTGATCTATCTGTTCTTTTGTATATCCAAGATTTTTGGTTAAAAACTCTTCACCGAGCGAATATTTATTTATTGCAAATGAGATTTCAAATACGGATGGCAGGCTTTTTTCAATTTCTTCTAAAACC
>JACPGF010000048.1:37185-61851 GCA_016182615.1 Ignavibacteriales bacterium | reverse complement strand
TTGTAGAAAAATTCAGAACAACAAAGCCCAGTGCCCCGGAGGGGTACACCTTCTATTATATCAAAGATTGCTATCCTATTCAGGTGTTTTGCTTTCCCGTGCGGGGTTACCCCTACGGGGCAATAGAACGTTTGTTGCGGGGTTTGCCACAAATAGAAAACCCCTACGGGGCAAGGGACAGCTTGTTATAAGGTTATGGGGTAAGGAGCGGTCCGATATAGAGCCGTAACCGTGTTCAGCAATTATTTCCAAAATGTGTTTGCGGCTAAATTTGTGCCCCAGCGGGGTGCACTATTTGTAGAAAAATTCAGAACAACAAAGCCCAGTGCCCCGGAGGGGTACACCTTCTATTATATCAAAGATTGCTATCCTATTCAGGTGTTTTGTTTTCCCGTGCGGGGTTACTTCTTGGAAAACCCGGTTCACCGAGATGAGCTATACCATACATGAAAGATTTGTTCTAATTTTAAATACCGGGAGCAAAATCCATAGTATGCCTATTTCCCATGAACTATGGCCGTTCAACGGGCAAACTGAAATTTTTGAACCATTCGTAATCTTTTGCTGTAAATGGGTATGCAGGCAGTTTTGCCCCAAAACCAAGCTGTTCAATGGTAATGATATTCAGGTTTGTACTTTGCACTTTATTTAGTGCTGCTTCATTTATGGTTAATTGGTATTTACGCGCTAGCTGCACGGTCGCACGGTCTAATTCTGCTGATTTATCCATATATTTTTCCGGTTTACCGCTCAAACCTTTGGCAGGTTCGTGAACAGTTTTCTGATCGAGAACTTTGAGCAGCCTATATCCGCCCTTCACTTTAGCAGGCCCAATCACTTTACCCGTTAGCAATGGTATTTCCGTTGAGTCGTTTTCATATCCCTCCGTGTAATCCGTCCATTGATTTGCATTTGCCCAGCTGTCAGTATGGCTTACATTATGGTACCGTGGAATGAGTGATTCGAATTGGGCTCCGAAATTGAGCAATTGCAATACCGTGTCAATAACATCAAGATTGGGATTAACTATTTCAGCATACTTGTACTGAACGGAAATCCGGGAATGACCAGCGGGCAAACCAATCAAGGAATCCTTGTTAATTACTTTATTTAAGAATAATTCTTTTGCTTTCTCCGAAAGAAGGCTCTCTTTCCATAGCCCTACCCTTCTTTCAACAGTCGGGTGCTCAGCATATTTCATTTCACGGGCAAATCTAAAAAGGTGTTCCCGCTCAATAAATTTTTGTATTTCACTCCGCAGCAATACATCAAAATTTTTCGCGGTTAGCCCGCTTATCTTCACGTCAATAAATGGCAAATACTCAATAAATGACCCGAGTGAAACCGGGGCATGCTGAAACAGAATAAATGCTGCTTGCAATTTTTCCCTGCCTATATTACTTTTTATCCGGGCATACTCGTCAATGGTAAATTTAAGCGATATGTTCTTTGCCGTTGAATCAACAAGCCGCTGTTTTTTTAATGCTTCGTATAACTCCTTCGCTAATTGCGTGTACAGTTTACCATCCACTTCAATTTTTTCTCCCTTGAATTTTCCGGCAAGAAATAAAGATTGAAGGAACATACCTTTCCGTCTTCTCAGTGCAAGCTCAGCGATATTTTTCAATGCCGCACCGCTTTTCCCTTCATGTTCATTGCCTTCCCGCTTAATAATTTTAATTATCATCCACTGATTATCTGCACGTAAAGGCTTTGTGTAATTGCCTGCTTGTGTCCTATAGACTTCATTTTCTATTGCAGTGTCGCTAAACTGCCCATATACAATAGGGAACGGCGAATTAAAACCATGCATCCTGTTCATCAGCGTATCAAATGATATCCCACTATTTAATTCCCTGAAACAGTTAAAGATTTTTTCTTCATCTGCTGACTTAAGCATTTGCACTGATAAAGTGAAAGGCAGTTTCTCAATCGCCCCGGTTAGTTCAGTACTGTTAAACGTAATCCTGCTTTCAATTGAGTCTTTATAATACTGATCCAGCATGTAAAATTTTTGCAGTTGGCTAATAAGCTGCCTTATTTCCGGCAGTGTATCTATTCCCTGTTGCACTGCATCTGCAGCCCATAGTTTTTCAGAAATGATACTATACAAAAACTCTCTTTTCCCCTCAGTACTTAATCCCTCATACTGTTTCTTAAACGGAAACATAAATTCATAACGGTTCTGAAATTCCTCCAGGGAAATTTGTTTGCCGGCTATTTCCGCAACACTTCCTTTAATAGGAGCTTGGCTTTGGGCATGAACAATTGTTACGTAAATAAGGAAAATACAGAGCAGTAAAAATCTTTGGGTCATGAAGCTGATAACATAATAATAGGAAAATTCATTTACTTAATACTGTTGTTTTTAGGGCAGAGTGCAGGTACCTAAACCCGGGTTTACACTTTTCATTTTGCCCAAATTCTTCATTATTCATTCTTCATTGTGCTGCAATATGCCTACTCTTTTACACTTCCCATCATAATGCCTTTAAGATAATATTTTTGCAGGAACAAGAAAACAACAAGCACCGGGATAATTGTAATAACGGATCCTGCCATCATCAATTCAGTGTCCTGTACATGTTCACTCATCAGGTTTGAAAGCGCAACTGGCAGTGTATATTTTGTTGAGTCAGTCAGAACGATTAACGGCCAAAGGAAATCATTCCAAGTGCCCATAAAGGTAAATAATCCAAGCGTTACAAGAATCGGTTTGCAGAGTGGTAATATAATCTTGTAATAAATCTGGAACTCCGTTGCACCATCAATTTTCGCGGCTTCGATGACGCTGTCAGGAATAGAAAATGCAAACTGCCTTATCAAAAATATACCAAATATACTCGCCATGCCGGGAACTATAATAGCCCAATACGTATTAATAAGTCCAAGATTTTTCAGCAGCAAAAACACCGGCAGCATTGTTACTTGTCCCGGTATAATCATTGAACTTAGCAATACTTTGAATAATGTCTTTTTCTTCGCAAAACGGAATTTTGCAAATGCGTAGCCGCCCATCGAGTTGAGAATAAGCGAAAAGAAAACAACACCCAGAGATATAATTAAACTATTAAGAAAATAGTTTGCCAGATTCATCCGGGTAAAAAGATCAATATAATGCGAGAAGTCAAGTGTATCGGGGAAAAACTTTGGCGGATACACGTTTGCAGCACCTCTTGGCATTAACGAAGCTGATATCATCCACATGAAAGGCATGAAGGTCAATATTGCCACGATACATGCAATGCCTGTTACAATAAATTTTTTCATATCAGTTGTCCGCATCTTTTTGTAACCGGAACTGCACTAACGTACCGATGAGGATTATAACAAATAAAAGAAAAGCCAGCGCGGTCGAGTAACCGATATTCCACCACCGGAATCCTTCCTGATACATATAAAGAACAATACTTAACGTGCTGTTTACCGGCCCGCCCTGCGTCATCACGTATGGTTCGGCAAACAACTGAAAATAACCTATCATGGTTATGATACTAATAAACAAAGTTGTAGGCGCAAGCATTGGAATGGTAATTTTTATAAACTGCTGCCAGCCCGAAGCGCCTTCCATACTGGCAGCTTCATAATAATCAACTGGAATACTTTGCAATCCCGCCACGAAAATCATCATGTTATAACCAAAGTTTTTCCAGACGGCTAATATAATTATAGCGGGCATTGAGAAGTTCGGGTCGCCAAGCCAATCAACAGGGCTGACTCCCACGAAACTCAATAAATAATTAAGTGCTCCGAATTTTGGGTGATACACGTACCGCCACACGATGGAAACAGCAACCAATGTTGTTACCACCGGCAGAAAATACACCAAACGGAACACAGGCTTAAACTTGATAAACTTTGAATTGAGCAGCAGCGCGGCTCCCAATGAAGCGGCTACCGAAAGCGGTCCGCCTGCAACAACAAAGTAAAATGTATTTTTTAATGATGTCCAGAATACCGGCGACTGCAACGCTGATATATAATTATTAAACCCGACAAAACGAAGATAATTGATGTTGCTTAACGAATAAATATCAAAATCGGTAAAGCTCAATAGAAAAGCAGCCAGTACCGGTAAAAAGAAAAAGCAGCAAATTACCGCGAGCGATGGCCCAAGAAAAAGCAGGACTGCACTCCAATGCGTTGAATTTCTTATTGTTTTATAACCCATCTGCGCTTTTCCAATATTTTATTAACATCTGCATCAAGTGATTTAACAGCCTGCTCCGTGGTCAGCAGCCTGCGGGAAACGAAATCCGCGCTCGTTTGAATTTTTTGTGTAACAATCTGTTCCCATTCGGGTACTTTCGGCGTTGCTTTCGTCTTTTGCAATTGATCATAAAATGCTTTCATATAGATATTTCCCGTGAAAACCGGGTCTTTCCAAACAGCAGTTACCGCCGGAAGCGAAGATACCAATTTATAAAACGTTAGCTGCGTTTCAGGTTTCGATAGATACTCGATGAATTTCCAGGCTGCCGCCTTGTTTTTCGAAAGTGCATTAACAACAAGCGATGCACCTCCCGCGAGTGAATAGCCGGGATAATTGCCATCCGGGGATGGAAGCGGCGCGGTCATCCATGCATTTTGCTTATCAGCAGGCAGCCGATTCTGAAATTCCGTTACGTTCCAAGGCCCGGTTATATAGAAAGAAAAGAAACCATCGCCAAATGCCTGATACACGTTCATTACCTGCTGCATATCTACAACAGCAAGGTTTTCATAAAAATACCGTGCGAGATAGTCAAATGCGTCCTTAAACTTTTTATTCGAAAAATCGCCGTAACAATTATTGTCTTTTAATAATTCAGCACCATTCTGCATGCCAAATATGATAAATGGAGCCCATTCATTGGTTGGAATAAAAAATGAAAAAACATTTTTCGGTTTTGCCTGCTCTTTAATTTTTTTTGATGCATCATAGAGTTCAGCCCACGTGTATGGCGGATGATCATACCCGGCTTTTGCAAGTAAATCTTTCCGGTAAAACAAAACCCGTGTATCCACGTACCAGGGGATACCATAAAACACCGAGTCCATTACATTCGTATCCCAAATACCGGCAAAATAATTTCCCGGCTGAACCACGGACGACTGTTTGACTAAATCATTCAGCGGTTCAATTGCATTCAGTGCCTGAAACTCCGGTATCCACGTGTTACCTAATTGGAAGCAGTCCGGCAATGTTTCGCTGGCGTAGGCGGTTATCATCTTTTCATGCGCTGCTACCCAGGCTATCTGTAATACCCGAACTTTAATACCGGGGTTTTGCTTTTCGAATTCAGGTACCAGTTTAGATACTGTTTCACCTTCAACACCCATTGCCCAAAATGTTATATTGGCCTCTTTTGAGTTTTCCGCTGCTCGCTTACATCCACTTAAAACTATGAGCAAAACAAAACAGAAAGATAATTGTGCTATAACCTTTTTCATTTTTGCAGGACCAGTTTTCCGGCAACCTTTGCATCAGGTGTCTTAATTTCATAGAAGTAGATACCCGAAACAACCCTATTATTGTTATTACCGGTTGCATCCCAGTGAACACTGTTCTGACCTGGCTTCACGGTACCGGTTAACAAATCTTTTACCAGTTTTCCATTGATGTCGTAAATTTTTACCGTTACATCCTGATGAACAGGTACTGAGAACACAACGGTAACCGACGGATTAAACGGGTTAGGATACGCGCTATGCAGAATGTAGGAATGCGCATTGCCATTAACAGGCTCAACCGCGTTATAGTCGGGAACAAATCCCAAAGTATCAAGTGCAGTTTGAATTTCCGGGTTGGCCATAAAATTATTCCAAAGCAGTTTACTGCGGTAATTTTCTATCATTACCACAATGGGTCCCTGATCGATTGCAAGATAAGAACTTGCAAACCAATTTTGCTGAATGTTATAAGCATCTTTAAATCCGTATTCTCCCCAAATTTTATCACCATACGTGCGGTAAAAATATTTCAGTGCTGCAATCGATTCGTTTGGTGTATATGGCATTGAAGACAAAGCGGCTGTCGGTGATATTGTCCCGTTATCATTCGTGTAGGGTTCATGTGCAAGATAACCGAATGGATCATCGGAGGCTGTCAGGCCCCAACTATTTTCATTATAACCCAAATAAGCCTTGGGATTAGCAATACAGTAAGCCCTGTTTATCAGTGTATGATTTTTATTCTGCGTGAAATAATTCGCATACCGGTCCTTCTTATCACTGGGATTAAAACCCAAGAACGAGTAATGTGCAAAAAACAACGGTCCGCCATAATTGGCACCAAGCGGAAGCTGATAACCGTAGAATGTGTTGCCATTCCGGTATGATGATGAACCCGCCCATCCGTTAAAATACATTTCAGCGGGGATGGCATACGTTGGTGAAGCTACACCAAGAATATAACATATCATCGCCTCCATCCAGCCGCTCAGTTTAAAGTTCATCTGCCAGCCGTAGTTGGGCGACCAGTGCCAGTACAGCCAGTCTGAGAAAGACACTCTGCGGTACCAACTGAACTCTGCAGCCTGCCATATCGCAGTTGATTTTTCCCGTATCGCAGTTTCGAGTGTATCCGTCCCGTTAAAATACTGCCGTACAGCAAGTATGCCCTGCAGCATAAAACTTGTTTCAACAAGATCGCCGCCATTATCATATTGGCTAAATGGAATAACCGCACCTGTTTCGCCATCAAGCCAATGCGAAAACACTCCATGAAACCTTGCGGCTTTCGTGTTTAAGAATTGAAGAATTTTATTTACCCTTGCCGCGCCCTGCTGCCGCGTTATAAATCCTCTTTCAATTCCAACCGGAATCGTCATAATACCAAAACCCGAGCCGCCAATTGTTACGGTGTTGCCGGAACCATTCCGCTCCCTTGCCAACCCGGAAGTTGGATGCGCATAGTCCCAAAAATATCTGAATGTCGCCCGCTGTACCATTGTAAGGAACTCATCATCCGTCATTGCTGCTGTAGTATCAACCACAGAATCGGTCATTGCAGATTCACCACCCAGATTATCAAAAGCAGTAATCTTAAAATCGGCTATGCTGCCCTGTGAACCGTACCACTGATAAAAATAGTTTTGCAGTTTTCCCACGGTTGAATGATACTGGTATGCAGTGCCGCTCTTTTTATAAATGCGGTACCCGGCAAGATTGGATTCCGTATTAGGCTGCCATACCAAATCCACGTGCTTTTCGTAAGTGATAATACGCAGCCCCGATGGAACCGAGGGAGCAGCATTTACAATGCGGCATGAGGTAAACAATACAAGTAACAGGGTAATTAGTAATTTCATAACGCTCAAAAAAGTCAAAATAAAATAAAGAGAGAAAAGATCATATAGTAATTATTTCTATTGGGAACGTGTTCGTGGAAAGCACCGCCTTCCTTCCCTGTTGCCGCAATGCTACATCAACGCGGTAATTGCCGGGCTCAAATTTTTCAGGTAAATGAAACCGTACTTTTTCAAACGAAAAACTTTGCACGCTGTCTGCATCCACTTTCGGGACAGCCAAAGTGTACAACTTTGTATTGCCAATCTTTATAACGATTTCACAGTCCTCGTGCACAACATGAAGGTCATTAATAATCCAAAGAGATAGCTGCACTTCATCTTTTACTACATGCTTTGTCCGCATCGGCTGCAATGAAAGATACAACGGGGAGAATACGTTTTTTAGCGCATAGTACCCGGCTTTTTTACCAAAGTAGTAATCAACAACGGACCATGTAATAGATTCCCAGCAGTCCATGAACATAAACTGGAACACGCCAGTAATGCCGTTATGCTTTTTCCGACGGTAAAAATCCAGCGCTGTTTTAATAACTTCAGCCTGATATGTTTGCGAGTTAACGATAAACTCCTCGATGCTTTTCCCTTTATCAATCTGTGCAACGCAAAAAGTGGTCTTCGGCTGAAAGTTATGAAACTCCCACTCTGCCCAATCCTCCGGGAAACCTTCATCTGTTTTAATATATCTTTTCAGAGTCTTCAGTTCGGGCAGTGCCTGCGCCCCGAACTCGGTTACCAAAGGCCCCATTGGCGTTGCCGCGTAATGTTCCTTATTGCCCCAGTACCACCCGTCATACGGGTGCTCTTCATAATTAGATGCCTTTTTTATTATTCTGGTACTATCCAGTTCTTTTACCCGTTCATACAGCCGCTCATCCAACGTATGTATTTGTTCACCAGGCTCGTTATGACAGCACCAGAATGCAATAGAAGGATGATTGTACAATTGATTTACCATTTCACCAATTTGCCGTACCGCATTGTCAGCAAATTTTTCCGATTCACTGTATGTCCATTGCAGTGGGAAATCCTGCCAGACAATGATACCCGCTTTGTCGCATGCTTCGTAAAATTCTTTCCGGCAAACATGTGCATGAACACGGACAACATTGATGTTGGCCTCTTTCATCAATGCGACCTGCCGCTCTATTTTCTTTTTAGACAATATCGAAAGGAATTGTTCGGGAATAATGTTAGTCCCGCGCAGAAAAAGCCGTTTGCCGTTCAGATAAAAGATTTTATTCTCATCCAGATACACTTCACGTATGCCAAACGACTGGGTAACAGCATCAGTATAGTCCCCTGAAATGGTAATGGCGTATCGCGGCTGATCTCCCAGATCCCAACTATACCACAGCTTGGGGTTTTCGACCGGAATATTAAAATGTACAGTATGCCTGCCTGCCCGTACCTGCACTTTTATGCTGCTTGAAAGGATTGTTCCATCCGGGGTTAACACTGCCAGAGTAAGAATGTCTTTAACTATTACCTTCCCATCATTAATGAGGAATAGTGACCCGCTTATTGTCGCCTTGCTTTTACTTTTGCTTAGTTTTACACTAATTTTCAGATTTTCAACGTACAGTTTGTTATGCAGCCGTAGCTCAACCGTATTCCATATCCCGCCGGTATTCCTGTCCTGCCCGTGTTCATAATTCCACCCGCCGGGGCGGCAGTCATGATGGTTAAATATGCCTTTAATAAGCTCCTTTTTTAACGGCCAAACCGGCCCGGCCAGTTCACGGGGTGATTCTACCCGGATGGCGAATTGATTTTTTTCTTCCGCTTTTAATAATTCGGTAACCGGAAACTCGAAGGACTGGAAATATCCCTCGTGTTTTCCAACGAAAGCACCATTGCAATAAATGTCCGCGAAATAATCAATACCGCCCAAAAATACCGTTACCGGATTTCCTGATGCATATTGGCCGGGTACGAAAAAATCCTTCACGTACCAGATAATACCATCGTAATTGTGCATACCTTGCAATTCCCAATTCAAAGGGATTTTACAACTACTGCCATTCTGCTGCTGTACCCATTCTATGTTGTCATGTTCTTTGTCAACAGGAATGCACCTCCAGCTTCCTTCAAAAATAATTTTACCGGCCAGTGTTTCCATGTTAAAATTGTATTTCCACAGATGCGGGCAGGCCCCGCACCGTTATAAACTTTTTATCAAAATCATTTGCCGGTTTACCATTAACAATAACAGCTCTTGGCATTTCCCCTTTTACATTTGCAATATGTAAAAGCGGCATACTTTGATCGGTTACTCCTGAAATATCCACAAAGTAGGAATTGCCCTTCTTGCGGTATGAGTATGAAATTTTTCCTGTATATACAGGCATATTTTTTACCGAAACGCCATTTTCTTCACTCACCCACTTTTCCGGCAGCCCTGCTGCAATGGTAAAAGCATTCTCATATTCATTTTCATAAATAAACATTGAGCGTGCCGATGCGATAAAATCGCCTCCAACCCAGCTGTGCGGCATATCGCCGATAAATTTGTCTGCCGTGGAATCTTCCCAAACAACTTCTGCCCAATGCCTAAAACCATGCGGCCGTTGGTCATTTAAAAAGAAATCAAGTAAATCCAGCGCGCGGTCTCTTTCGCCGAGATGAATAAACGTGTTAATTAAACGCACCTCATACGGGGTGTAATTCACAGATGCCGTTTTTTTTGCCTTCCGGTCTGTAAAATACTTATAGTATCTGTTAAAGGTATTATGCAGCAAAGCCGAATCGAGATACTCCTGCTCGGCACACAAATAATTAACAATAGATGTTGAGGTCGCGTCAAAATCACCCAGATCCGCGCATCCCGCGATATAATCAATATTTTTTCGTTTGGCAGTCAGCTCTATTGAATTGTAAAAGTTTTTCCTGAAATCATCCCTTATCACCGCGAAGTTTTTAGCGTCTTCTTTTTCACCGATTATTTCAGCAAGTTCAGCCGCGTCTTTAAACCCGCGAAGTGCAAAAAAATTATCCCAGTATGAATGCCGTGGTTTGTCGCTGTAGCCTTCATGACTTATTGATTCAAGCAGCAGTCCGTAAAAACTTTTCATGCTGTCACTGCCGTTCTTATATTCATCAGTCTTTCGCTGTCCTATCATTGCAAGATTATATGCCACTGCCTGCTTAATGTTCGGATAGTATTTTCGTACAAGCGCAGTATCGTGGGTAAACTTAAAATACTGCGAAATCAGATAAATCAATTCACCCTGGCTATCGTTCTCCGGAACCGGATCAGGCCCGCGGCGGTCAACAACGCAGGGGACCTTTCCATCTTCAAACTGGTAGGGGGCATACCATTCAATGTATTTTTTCACTTCTTCCGTTAAGCCCATCTGTAAAAGCGATGCAGAAATCATAGCCCCGTCACGGATCCATGAACGGTCATACGAGCGGGAACCGGGCTGCAGTGCATCCTTATCTTTATTGATCAGTATGTATGCTAAGTTAGAGCGGATTGACTCTACCACCCTTTTACCGCTCTCAGGAACTTGTATTTCAACCCGTTCCAGTTTTTCCCTCCAGTACTGTATCGTCTCACGTAACAGTTTTTCGATGACTGCCGAATCAAACGAGATATAGTCTAAAGGAAGCCTATTTGAATTGTAATACGGGAAAGCAATATATACATCCTTTTTCTCACCGGCCAGGATGGAATAAGGATATTCTATATAACCCTCTATCTGCTCATAAGTGCGACTGGTGCTTTTTTCCGTCATATCCCGTTTCATAAAACTGACGATATTCCCCTCATCAAAACCAATCTGTCCAAACCGGTATCCGTTTGGCAATGGGTACAGGTAATTTTTATCATCAATAACAATGGCACTTTTGCGCTGCTCAATCGCGTTGAATTTCGCAAAACCGCCAACTAAATTTAGCCATTGATAATGCGGATTAACTTGGAAGGGCCTGATTGCCAGCCACAGTTTTCCCTTGACCGGCATGGAGGAGACATTGGTAATACTATATTTTGCGTATAACGTGCTGCTGACATTTGCCTTACCGGCGGAGAAAACTTCTATATCCAATTGAACATTTTTTGTAAACCAAGTTACCTTGGGTATTGGTAGATATCCATCACGGAGCGATACCGTTTTCTTCACGTCAGCCCATGTGAAAAATTGCTTGCCCTCGCTGATAAACGGCTCAACCGAGTAACCGCCGCGGATCGGTTCAACAGCTCCATCCATTGAAAAGAGCGCCTCATTATCATCACTATCCACGCCATTAATCGTCCAAAAGGATGCCTCGTGGCTGAAGTACCGGGGATAAGATCCCCGTGCACTTTGTTTCGCAACATTAAAATAAAAATCATTCGATGTGGTTGAAAAAGATGCATCTTTCAGTTCAATATCCTTTATTTCAACCGGTGTCCGCGGATTAATGCCTGTAAATACCAGTTTTATAAAACGTGCTTCAGCCTCCGGAAGGCTGATAAAGTTTGCGCTTCCGATACTTGCTGCAACATTTTTCACGGGAGGAGGATAATCCAAAAGTTTGCTCGTTAGCGACACGAAAAATCGCTTTGGTTTATACTTTCCCCAATTAATAATAAAACCGCCTATTTCACGCTTCACCCCAAGGTCGATAATAATAAAATCTTCTTTTGCCCCCTTTCGGCTCCTCCATGTTGTAAAAGGATTATTGTCAAGAAGTGCCGGAATAAGGGTTCTTTTGTCAAAACTGAAAAATTGCATGGCCTTACTATTGGTAAAACTTTCAGAACTGACAGCCAGCTCTTCAAACAGCAATTTATCAAAATATATGGTACCTTTCCCGCCGTTAGCAGACGAGATGGTGAATTCCATATAGGCGACATCCTGAAGGTTTTTATTATCAGTCGGACCCCAGGCAAATTCGATGTTTCGTTTTTTTGTTGATATTTGCTTCCACTCTTTTGGGAAAGAGTAATTCCGCTTTATGTGCCACCATACATTATTGCGTGAACTGTCTAAAAATTTCACCTCGAGATTATTGTCTGTTGATTCACCCCGCAGCATATACTGAAAATGATAGTTTTCCGGTAAGCGCTGAATAATTTTTTTTTGAATACCGCAATACCCGGTGCCTTTTATAAATTCATAATGCAGGGCAATACTGTTTCCGTTCACACCTTTTTCTACTGAAATACTTGCAGCAGCACCGTCGGACTTAATAATACTCCAACCATCTGCCGATTCAAATTCCTCAAGAGTTTTTGTTTGCCCAAATACAAGTACATATCCGGAGATAAAAACGAATACGCATAGAAATTTCAGCATAGCATCCCCTTTATTTACCTGCAGCCGACCGGAAGCCAAGGCGTTGAAAGCCTCTTTGTATTACAGGGTCTTTGCCCATAAATTTCCAAATCATGCCATTCTTAAAATTTTCTATCATTACTACGATTGGTCCCTGATCGATACCGATATAATCCTGATTGAACCAATTAAGTGTTGGGTTAAAAGCATCAACAAAACCGTATTTCCCCCAAAGTCCTTGTTCGCCATACTTTTCTTTCATACTCATCAATGTTGGAATGCATGCATCCGGAAGAAAGGGAATAGAACCCGCTGCCGCTGTCGGGGCAATAGTGCCGTCATCAAAAAACACCAGATCATTGCCGCTTGTCCCGCGCCCTGCATATCCCAGAAATTTTTTATCAACTGTATTAAACTTGTCGCCCGGGCCGTCACAGGCTGTCAGGCCCCAACAAAGTGAGTCGTACCCTTTCCACTTTCCGGGGTTTTCAACGGCATACGCGCGTTGTACAAGAGTTGCCAGACGTGATGTTTCGAAATAATCAATGTTTTTTGAACGGTTAAAATCGTCATGGATACCTTTGAAATCGATAAACATGTGTGAATACTGATGACCCATCAACGGAGGAAACGAAAGGAACTCGTAACCATAAATTTTTCTCCAGTCATAATGTTTTAACCACGTCTGATAACCCTCGCTTGCATTTTTCATATCCATCCCCGCCGCGACAATATACAACACTAAGGACTCACAATAACCGGTCCACCCCTGGTCAATAAACCCTTTTTCGGGATGCCAGCCAAGTGGTATCGTGTATGGCTGTTTATGGTTCCCGTCAAATTGAAAAAAATCCCACTCGACCTTCGCTAAAAGTGCCTCAACCAGCTCCCGAATGCGGTTTTCGGTTGCATTATTTTCTGTGTAATACTGCCGTGCAAAAAGCATGGCTGCATATAAAAAGCCCGAGTCAATGGTGGACAGTTCGCACTTCCATTCCCTCCTGCCATCACTCATTCGGAGGAAGTGATAATAGAAACCCTTGTACCCTGTTGCATTGCTGTCGGCACTTTGCGATGAGTTAAAGAGAAATGCAAACAGATTCATGGTTAACCGGGCGGCTTCTTCACGTGTTATCCACTTTTTTTCAGCGCCAATTGCCCAGCAAAGTACACCGAACCCCGAAGAAGCAGTACTTGCAGGCGACCAGCTTGCACTGCGGTCTTTTACTAATCCGGTCTCTTTGTTTAACTCATTAATAAAAAACAAAAACGAGCGGTACTGAAGCGTATCAAGAAATTGTTTTTCCAGGGGGCTTCTGTTTTGGTAAGAAACACACTCATCTTCGGGCAATGAATTTTTGCCGGTAGTGACAAGTATAGTAAGTAATACAAAAAATATCGTGATCCGCTTCATAAAACCTCTTTGTTAAAATCCTAATCCAACAGTTATCCGGTGAGCCTGTGCAAGTCTGCCATAATCCGCGTACGCGTAATCAAGCCTGAAAGTAACATTGCCAAATACTTCTGTTTCCAAGCCTGTTCCAAGTACCAATCCGCCTTCGCTATCCGGCAAGAACAAATTACGGAAACCTGCCCGGACTGCAATCATTTTCATGATTTTCAATTCGGCACCCAGATTAATACTTTCATCATTATCATTGGGATGCAGTGCTTCAATAGCAGTCAGCATCGTCAGTTCATCGCTTATAGCAAAGGGAACCGAAATACCAAAGCGGAATAGTGTTGGCAGGCCAAAACTTTCTGTCCGCAATTCTGCCGGTAACTGGTCATTGTCGCCATATTTTTTACTGTTAAAATCATAATTAACGTAAACATCCCGGCCTTCATACGCTGCACTGGAGCCATAATTAGCAAGACTGGCACCAAGCAGCATGCCCGATTCAGATAACCTGTATTGAACACCAAAGCTTAACGCGAAAGCATTTAATGTACTGTGCCAAATAGTCTGGTTGATATAGCTCAAATGCACGCCAACAGAAACTTTGTCCGTAACCATTTTACCAAATGCCACACCAAGAGCAAAGTCATTCGCGGTATATTTTTCACCGGTTCCTTCAGGCTGTTCAACAGACCGCACGGCAATATCACCTGAGTTAAGCGCGGTTACATCAACGCCAAAAGTACCTATGCCTTCAAATGGCACCGCGAGTGCCGCGTAATTATAAGTAATATCGGCTAACCATTGGTTCATCGTAAATTCCATGTCAAATCCGGTTAACCTTCCAAGGCTTGCAGGATTGTAGTACATAGCCGAGGCTTTCCCTGCAAGGGCAACACCGGTGTTACCCATTCCCGCGTAGTTGGCACTGGGATCTATTTTCAGAAATGTCGCTATAGTTGTTCCGGTTTTATTCTGCGCCTGAACAAACATGTTTATTGCGATGATACAAGCAATAACAGACAAGATTTGTAATTTTTTCATGTTGATTCCTGCCTATTTAATTACTGCAAATTTACCGACAAAGGTTCCGGTTGAACCGCCATCGACGTGATAAATATAAAGCCCGGGAGCAATCTCCAACTTATCTTGATTTCGTAAATCCCATGGTATAGAGCCATTGGTAATACTTCCATCGTGATGCAATGTTTGGACAAGTTCACCTGCCACCGTGTAAATGCGGATAGCCGCACCCGCAGGGATATTCCTGAACTCTATTTTCCGTTCACCTCTTCCCGAAACGGCGAACCGCTGCGGCTCAAAAGACGCTGCTCCGGCATACGGGTTAGGCACCACGTATGGGTCTTTTTCGAATTCGGATTTTGCCAATCCCGCGTCAACACTTTGGCTTTTGGTTCTAAAAGTAAAAACATCTTCTTTCGAAAAAGGAAAGCGCAATTTCAGGTTAAAGGCATCACCGCTTTTGGGTAATACCGGTGCACCCTGCCAACGGCCTGTAGTATCAACGTCTATGTTCCAGGTCGGGTAAAACAAAGTGGAGTCTTTCGGATCCGCAGTCGCGATTGCCATGAATTCTTCCGGGTTACTTAATATGCCATCCTTATTTGGATCATAAAAAAAGAATGGCAGTTTTACATCTCCGGTACGCGTTTTTGCAAAGATTCTGAACTTTGCTGGGTTTGCATCTGATACTACGCTTTCCATCGAGGTATCGGCAAATGTATCGCTAAATTCGATATAGATATTCTCGGGATAATTTTTACGGCGCAACTGAATTGGCAGGCCTGATGTAACATAGCGTATTTTATATTTCACCGTTGCCAAACTGCCGGTTGTATATCCTGTATTTGCCGTGTCTATCTGAACTTCTCTGATGCTTGATACCAGAGGTAAAACTCCATTCCCCACGGGACCAGTGCCCTCAGCATTAAAATCGACTCCTCCTAAAAACAACGTGTCCTTTGTTGTCATGTCAACCAGATCGTACGAGGCAGCAGAAACGCTGTCATCCGAATTATAGAATTCAACTTTGAAGAGATGATCTTCCGGAACAGCCTGTGGATTAGCGACAACAGCTTTTACAGAACCGAATCCTCTGCCCGAAAAATGATCCATACCATTTGTATTCGCTGTTACATATCCCGGAACCGGCGGATTGGGTATCACTTCAGCAACGTTTTTAGGCAGTATTGTTCCACCCCGCAATGTCTGGCTTACTGCTATTGCATTCTCCGAGGGATATATTTCAATTGAATCCGTGCCCCGGTCGTAGGCGGTAACCGCATAAAAATATTTTTGACCGTTCGTTACCGTTGAATCGGTAAAGGTATGCCTGATTCCACTATCGGTACCCAAAAAGTAAGCGATCCCTTCTACGATTGTTTTGGAATAACCGCCAATTTTGTTTGCCAAATCGTATTGAGCCAACGGGCGGCCGTTACCTATCGGACTGCTTCCGGTTCCTGTATAGATAATCTGCGGATCTAAGAAGGCTGGGTCGGTACTGCGGAAAATTTTATATCCTTCAAAATCATTAGTACCGGTTATCGGATCGTAGGCTTTTTCAGCAGCGTTGTCCCAGCTTAATACCACAAATTTATTGCCCGCGGTTGCGGTTACTGTTGGCATTGGCGGAGGAACTGCAAACTGGTAGTTTGCCT
This sequence comes from Ignavibacteriales bacterium, assembly GCA_016182615.1. Lineage (GTDB taxonomy): Bacteria > Bacteroidota > Ignavibacteria > Ignavibacteriales > Ignavibacteriaceae > JACPGF01. Next base: position 45,218 of record JACPGF010000048.1, on the reverse strand, counting down.
TATAGATTTGCTGTACTACCTTGGTTGTTGTCCGTAGTTCATATAAATCCTTTCCATAACCCAAGGCCAGGCTAAATCTTTCAGTTTTCCCTGGCTGCAAAACAAACGGGCCTGAAGCAAATAAAAACCCGATGTTATAATTCTGCACCAAAGAAGCATCAAATGAACTGTCCGGATTGGTAAATCGGTTATACAGCCGCTTCGGCCACTCTTTTCCGTCATCAAAAAACACCACATTATCAAGCAGGCTTGTCGGGGCTCCAACTCCAGCCTTGATGCGGTTCATTTTAAACCCGGTTAGACCAATCATATCCGACTCATCGATATCGGTTTTATCAAAATGCGGTTCACCGCTCGTAGGGATTCCATCCTTTTCGCCAACATCGGTACCCGATGCACTATTAAAAATACCGTCACTTCCCATATCATCAAATTCAGCAACCCAATTCATGTTTTCATCACCAGTCCACCAGATACCGGCCTGATAAGCAGGGCGGCGCTCCAAGGAGCCATAGTACTGGACAAATTTCGCCATATCATAATGCGCCTGCACGTAGCTTCTTATTGCATCCTGCCCGACTAATTTATCACCGGCTCCCGCGTCCCGTTTTTCATTGGTTATACCGTCAATGTCATTATCAACGGCATCCACTGGGTTCCCCGGTGTTTCCAAATACGCGTACCCGAGATAGCCCGTTGGGTAGCAGTTATTTCCAAGGCTCGCACCGTGGTTCGATTTGTCCCAGGTATAAACTAAATTCAACCCGAGGCTTTTGTCAAAATATGCGTTATCATCATCAGATTCAGCAACCCCATCGCAGCTCATCGAGGAACCACCGACACCTGAGTCCATGTACAAGCCAAAAATAATATTGTTAGCGTAATCGGTGGTACTTTCGTTCGCGATATCGTAATGAAAGAAGATTACATATCCTGATTGCGGGTTAGCCCACTGGAAACCGCGCTGCTCAACTTTCAGTCCTAGGCCTCTGCGTGTATTATCACGGGTATCAGGAAAGTAGTCCCACGCATCATAAAAATTGTCATCATATACCACAAAGCTTTCCTGATCTGCCTTTGCTTCCTTACCAAAATAGCCGTTCCAAGCGCCCTGCCAACCCGGATCAACGATATCCGGCAATTTATCAGGCCAGAATGGCGGCCAGGTACGAACATCGTTACTCATGGCAATTGAGCGCCCTTTATTAATCGCCGGATCAGCCTGAAAGAATCCCGGGCGCGGTTCAAACCTCATGGTTTTGTTACTAACCGGACTTGTTCCCTGCCGTTCGCGGAATCCGGTTTCCATAATATATGCGGCGGTGCCACTTTGTTGATTGATCTTTGCTAATACAAATGGTGTTGTTCCATCGCTGTAATTCAGCCCTGAACCTTTTGGCACTTCAACAGAATGGAACACCGTTAAATCAACGCCTATCGGGTCGTCGGGATAATCACCCAACATTCCATAATTGTAAAACACGGTCCTTATTTTATTGGCATCATGCATACCCTGCCGTTCCGCGTCTATTCTCCCGCGGCTTTCGGGGGGAGTTACCGGCAAGAGTTGCGGGAAAACATCCCCAGTGCCAAAACCGAACACGCAGGCCATTACCAACAATAATGTTTTCACAAAATGTCTTTTAGTTTTAAATTTCATATTATTTGCTCCTGAATGAGATACCGAATTCTATCCGGCGTGGTTCCTGAAACCGGCTCGGATCAATTAAGCGTGCCCGGTCTGAGTTTGGGGTAAGTGAATAGTCCGGGCTGCCTGTATTGGCAAAAACAAATCCATTCACAAAATTGGTATTTAAAAGGTTAAATACTCTTGCAAACACGTTTAATTCCAGAACGCCAATATCAACCGATTTCTCAGCACGTAAATCAACAAGTACATATCCTTTTTTCTGGCCTGAATTGGTTTCTAACGCTGCGTTAAAGCCCGAACCAATTTCCGGCGTATATGGCTGACCGCTTCCCAATTTTATTATCGTGCTGATTGAGTAATCGCCCGGCTCACTATAGATGAAAGTACAGTTTAACGTGTTTCTCTGATCCCAGTTGAAAGGAATATTTCTTGGCCTTGGGTCTTTGCCGCCGGCTGCACGGTTAGCTGTTTCTTTCGCATCGCTTGAGTTGCCCTGAGCATACTGTAAAGTATAGTCAACAGAACTGCTGAGATTACCAATACTTTTTTCAGAAAGGGAAATAGTAAAGCCATATACACTGCCAAAATCGACGTTGGTAAAGCGGGCATAATCTGCCGCTGAATATGTGCTGACAAACTCAACCCCAAGTAAATCACGGATATCCTTGTAAAAAAAGGAAATATCAGCGCCAAGTACATCACCAAACCCCTGCTTGAACCCAAATTCATACTGTATTGTTTTTTCCGGTTTCAGATCCGGATTACCCATAACACCGTAACTAATTCCACCAGCCTGCAATTGGTCTAAAATTGCATAATCCGCGTTATCATACAAGAGTGATAGTCCGGGCAGTTGATAAAAATGCCCATAAGACACATGGACTGATGATGAAACCGTTACCGGAAAATTCAAACCGATCCGCGGGGCAAGTGCCATTTTTGTGCTTGTTCTCTTTGGAGGGACTGCTTGTGCACCCGCGATTGAATTCGCGGGATTCTGCAAATCACCCGGTATTTTTGCATTGGCATTGAACATCTCGTACCGTACACCGGCTCGAACAACCATGTCACCATATTCTATCCTGTCCTGCAGGTAAACAGCTAGCTGATCGGGTATGTACTGGTTAATCAGGGCAAGGTTCTGGTTAGCGCTTGTCTTAACACGCTCTGTTCGCGGCTGCAATATCTGCACGCCGTTCACATTCGTTTCAACCAGTAAACCGGGTGAACCGAATTCTATATAGGACTTCTGGTATTCAAAACCGGCCTCGATAAAATCATTCCGTGTGGCTTGCCAGGTATATTCAAGTTTAGCAACAAATGAATTGGTTTTTTGCTTGAACCTTCCCAGATCAACACCCTCCATAATTGCTCCGTTTTCATAACTGTCATCCGATAAAGGGGTGCCTGCCGAAAGATAGCGCGGATCAAATACACTTTCATATCTGGCATCTATATAGTCAAAATAGTTTTCACGGAGATTAAGACGGTAAAACATTTTATCGGAAAGCGTGTGGGTTATTCCCAGCCCATGGGTAACTGAAACCGTTTTATTTGTTTTAATACCTTCGGGGTTAAACCGGTAGTTATGTAAATATGGTGTCCGTTTCTGATCGAATAGTGTTGCCTGATAACTAACCTGCAATCCATCAACTGACTGATTCGCAACTTTGAATTGAGCACTCGATTCATCAACAGTGCCTAACGAGACCTCGGCATTATCACCATTGGGATATAAAACTTTGTTTTCATAATCATGTTTATCGGTGGGCATAAACCTGCGCGTTCCCTTCATGTAGCCTTTGTTGCCAAACTTCCTTCCACTAACAAAAAAAGTGGTATTCTCAAAAACGGCTGGCCCGGATACGGTAAACTGATAACTCTGAATATTTAACGGTTGTAATTTTTCATTTCCGGGATACCGGTTATCCGTTGTAAAATAGGTGCCCGAATAAAATTCACCTGAATACTCAAATTCTTTACTGCCCGATTTCAGGACAGCATTAACAACTCCTGACATTGCCTGCCCGTATTTTGCATCAAAGGTACCGCTGATAACCTGCACTTCTTCAAGAATGGATCGGTCGAGTGTTATTGATGATGAGTTGTCGTATGGATTGTTAACCGTAACACCATCCACCTGATACTGCACTTCGCCAATCCTGCCGCCGCGGAAATGGCCGTCAACAACACCTGCTTGTAAATTTACTATATCCGAAAGGCTTTGCACCGGAAGGTTTTTAATTTCATCTTTATTAATGGAACTAACAGAACTGGTCTGATTGAATTCCAGAAGCGGCTTTTTTGCAACAACAATAACTTCATCGTTCATTATTGTTGATGAAGTTAATTGAAAATTTAACGTGCGTGTCTGATCGGATGAAACCCTGACCCCCGAAACTGATTGTGTTTTATAGCCAACATAGCGGCAGCTTACCCGGTATTCACCTGCGCGCACATTAATGATGGCATAATAACCATCCATATCGGAGCCGGCTCCCTGTTTATTCCCTTCAACAACGATAACAGCACCTGATAATGGATTACCCATTTCATCAAGCACCCTGCCCGCGATTTTACCTGTTCCTTGAGCCATTATACATGGCGCCGCAAGAAGCAATAATATTACTAATAATAATTTTTTCTTATTTGTGCTTTGTTTTTTCATGGAAGACCAGCCGTTTGATTTCGGAGGAAGATCGCTATTAAGTGATTAATTAATCTCCGCGCCTGCCGGCTCAAGTCGGAAGTACCCTTACCCGAGCAGACGCGGAGTTTTGAAATTTGCCCGTTACCGGGCACGGCGCATTATTTTAGAAGCAGCATTTTTCCGGTCATACTTTCAACATTTTGCTCACCCGAAAGTGAAATTTTGTAGAAATATGCCCCTGAAGCTATACTTGCAGCATTAAAATTGAAATCATGTTTCCCAGCCGAAACATTCATAACTTTCTGCGTGTATAACACTTCACCAAGTGTATTAAAAATAGTAATCGTCACATCGCCGGAGTATGGCAGGCTGTACCTGATATTGGTTGTAGGGTTAAACGGGTTTGGATAATTGCCAGCGAGTTCTATTGTTTTTGGCAACATCACCGGGTTCTCTTTTTCAACAGCTACCAGTGTATTCGGGTCTAAAACCATCCAAGGAGTAGAAGGACCTCCATCATGCTCCCTGAACCACCATGAACGGGTTCCGTAATTCTTAACTGTATCAACAAATGAATCGCCATCGCCAACACAAATACCCATGAAAACAAGTTTATCCCCCAAATTTGAAGGATAACCAATTTTTGTTAAATCAATTCGCATTTCACAGGTATAACCTGAATCCACATCATTGTTATTTCCAATTGTGGTTTTACCCTTCAGGGCAAGTTTCCATTCAACCGCACCGGTATCGACGTACGAAGGTAAATCATCATACGCGGTAGCAACACCGTTTAAGCCCCACCCGACGCGTAGCTTTTTGAAAGCTATCATGTTAGCATCATTAAACTTCCCACGGTCAGCAACTGTAAAATTGATACCGTCGTACTTATCGTAAACTTCAGTGCCCTGAACAATTTTATCTTTCACATCAGCCGATAAATACAAGTTATTATTCTTGTAGAAAATTTTAATTTTCGCGTTCACCGGATCGGTTACCGGAGGTTTCAATCCCGAAATCAATTCCGGCTGCCATTGACCTGAAAGCAGAGGGCCAATACCCGGATAGGTCGAACGGATCGCGTTATTGGTATCTTCCCATGCAATCTGAAACATTTCAGCGTGCTGCCAAACTTCATCGTATGGTTTACCATCTATTACAGGTGCGGCAAAGTTGGCGCCATTTTCAACTATCACATCAGCTTTTATTACCGGCAATGAGGTAGTATTCACGGTTACATCTGGACGTGCATAAATTCTACCAACGTTATCGGCATTGGTGTTGCCCCACGGGCTTTGCCAATGCGTACGGGCTGAACTGATTGCAGCCGGATTTGTCTCGAACAAGTAATCTGCATCCCAGATACTAAAGTTAAGAGGTACCACATCACCGTTGGTCTGGGTTACATCGTATCCTAAAATACCAAGGTCACATTTCATTTCAACGGTCCAGCTTCTGTCACGCAATCCATCATTTGAAATACCGTCAAAAACTGTTTTCGCGTCCCATGCAGCCCGCTGTTCAGGGGTTCGGACAGTGTCATTAAAATTACCATAGGTGCCCACGAAGCGGGGTTGTGCACCTACAACCGGTGTGCCGCTTGGTAAACCGGCCAACCAGTAAGTATAAAAATATTCAGCTGCCGGTGTGGGTCTGCCTTTTCCGGTTTTATTTTTCAACGACATTAATATTCCATCCCATCTGGCCCAATCTGCAGTGCCGCCAATTGATGAATCGGGAATAAAAAAGCTGATATATAACACGTTACCTTGAACGAGAAATTTTACTGTTGCGTGTGTCGGATCGGTGATTGCTTCAGCTTGAAACTCGGGTCTCCAACCGCTGGTTGGCAAAAGCCCCTGAACGCCGTACGTAATTTGCAGTGATTCAGCTTTAGCCCAAGCCGCTTCATTAAGTACTCCGTCAAGAGTAATAGTTCCCGCGGGAACAGTACGAGCCCAAATAGCGTCCTGCCTGTTTTGTGCGCTCATCGATACAATCAACAAGAGAATGAACATCATGAAAAATGATGCAAATAAAGTTTTCATCTGTGCCTCAAATATTATTATGGTTAGTTAGTTTTTAAGTAAACCTTTACATGTACTTCAGTTCCGGATTGCACCGGAATAATATTGCTCTTCAATGTTTGTCCGTCAAGTTCTATAACAACGTTTTGCCCCCCGTTATTAAGCACTTCAATATGATAGGTTGTTCCCCTGAAAAACCGCTTAATGGTAAATCCGGGCCAATCAGCCGGGATGCATGGATCAATTTTTAATCCTTCAACCGTTGCCCGCACACCAAGTATCCAGTCAACAATATTTTTCTGGTACCACGCTGCTGAGCCTGTGTACCATGTCCAGCCGCCCATTCCGTAATGAGGAGAATCCGGACCTTCGATATTACCGGGAGTTACATAGGGCTCTGCAAGATACCGTAATGGATCTGCGCCATTCAGTATCGGATTAATCCCATCACACGCTTTTTTTGCAAGCAGGGGCTGCTTTAGCTTTGCATACGCTGCAATTGCCCAAGTGGCCGCGTGCGTGTATGTGCCGCCGTTTTCTCTGCGGCCCGGTGCATAGCGTGTTAAATAGCCGATATGATCATCTGGTTTTGAATATGCCGGAGCTATCAGTAATGCTCCGTAATTTTTTAACAGATGTTCCGTTACCGCCTTCATGGCTTTTTCCTGCATATCAAGCGGTGCAATATCGCTCAGAACTGCCCACGTTTGCGTATTCAGCCAAATCCGTGCCTCGGAGTTTTCATGGCTGCCAATTTTTTCCCCGCTGTCTTTCGTTGCGCCCCAGTACCATTCACCATCCCATGCAAATTCATTAAATGCTTTTTTAAGCGCTTCAGCTGCTGTTTTATATTTATCAGCAAGATCCTTCTGCCCATGCCTTGTACATAATGGATAAAACCGGTTAAGTATGTGATAGAAAAATTGCGTCAGCCACACCGATTCACCTTTCATATCCAGCCCAACCGCGCTTAGCCCATCATTCCAATCGCCTGCGCCGATGAGCGTTAGTCCCCGCTCGCTCAGCCTCGATAAAACTCTTTCGAACGCGGCCAAGCTGTGCTCGTACAATGAAACCGGTTTTTCATCATCATAAAATGGTTCGCTTGCAGAAAGGATGCCATAGTCAGCAGTTTCGTCGATATACTGCAATATCAAATATGGCAGCCACAATAAGTCATCAGTCATTTGTGTTGGCAGCCCGGTCTCCGTAATTGGATGCCACCAGTGTAAAACAGTACCATCTTTGAACTGATGCCGCGCATGGAGTTGAATCTGTTTTTTCGTTTCTTCCGGCTTAACCGGCAGCCATACCATGCTGTCTTGCAGCTGATCGCGGAACCCGAATGCCCCGCTCTGCTGATAGTATGCAGTCCGTCCCCATAAACGGCCTGCTATTGCCTGATAGCGCAGCCATCTATTGACAAGCAGGTTCAATGAATCATCGGGAGTTACAATCTCTAAATTTCCCAGCAGTTCATCCCAGCGCACTTTAACCGCACTTAAAGCTGCATCAATAGCTGACGGCGCGGATAGACTCGCGATTGATGTTTTAATTGCTTCTTTGCTTTCCTTCAATCCCAGAAAAAATGCAAACTGTTCAGCTGCCTGCGGCTTTACCTGTAAAGATATTTTAACGGCTCCAACCGAATCATTCCACTTACCGATGCTGTTGTTAAGATTACCCTTAGTAACACCTTCTGGAT